>JAXISU010000175.1:0-4644 GCA_034680425.1 Cyclobacterium sp. | reverse complement strand
GTTGCGAGGGCATGGGCGCAGGGGAGGTCGATTTGAAAATCGAGCAGCTGTTGGTAGTTGCGCCAAATGTCCAGGTAGATCTTTCCTTTCAACTCCACCGTAGGCATGGGGGTACCGTCTTGCCGGTAAACTTGCCGGTCATTTTCCCAAACCAAGTGCAGGACGACGGGATTGTAAGCGGGATCGGTATCGTGGGCATGCTGCTTCCATTCGGAAGCCTGCCGATGCACTTCCACATGCCCGTGAAAGGTGATGCCTCCAATGACTACCGATGCATTTCGAAAATCTGGACCTTCTAACGCATTGGAGTGGCCGGCTTGAAGAATTTCAAGGGCTTGCCCATCAGTGGTCGTTAGATTATTGCGGTCAAAGTACTGGTATTTCCATACCAACTGTAAAAAGTCTTCTTTAAAGTCCATAAAAAATAAGGTTAAAAAGCAATTGGAATATAGCCAACAACTCGCTCGAATGCAAGGGGTTAGGTGCTACTTTAAAAAATTGGAATCTGAAACTTGGAGTGGCTTACTTCAAATAGCGATCGAGGAGTTCGCGCATTTCTTCCTGAAGTTTCTGCGCTTCTCTACGTGCTACTTTCGCAAAATCCTTTTCCTTGGAAGCATAGATGATTCCTCGACTCGAGTTGACAAGTAGACCGCAATGGGAGTTCATCCCAAATCGAGCCACATCGGCCAAGCTGCCGCCTTGTGCACCTACACCAGGCACCAAGAAGAAATGCTCGGGCACCTGCTTGCGCACTTCCCCAATCAGTTCCCCTCGGGTGGCACCGACCACATACATGAGTTTTTCGGTGCTTCCCCATTCCTGACTTTTTTCCAATACGGTCTGGTAAAGCGCTTTGCCTGAAGCGTCTTGAAGGAGTTGGAAATCCAATGATCCTGGGTTGGAGGTCAGCGCAAGAAGAATGGCCCACTTGCCCTCAAATTCCAAAAAGGGAGTCACGGAGTCCTTGCCCATGTAAGGCGCAACGGTAATGGAATCGAAACTCATTTTTTTAAAAAACGCCTCAGCATAGCGTGTGGCGGTATTGCCAATGTCGCCGCGCTTGGCATCTGCAATCGAAAAGATGTGCTTTGGAATCAATGCTTCTACCTTGGCGAGTGTTTCCCAGCCTTTTGCCCCCTGGGCTTCAAAAAAAGCCGTGTTGGGTTTGTAGGCTACCGCAAAGTCTGCCGTTTCTTCAATGATCTGCTGACAGAAGGAGAAAATCGGGTCGGCCTCATTTTGGAGGTGTGCGGGGAGTTTTTCCAAGTCTGGATCCAATCCTACACAGAGAAAGGAAGATTTTTGTTGGATTTGGGCAAAAAGTTCGGCTTTAGTCATGGGCGGTTCGATCGCTACAAAGGTAGAAAATATTCCTTTTTAAAGGAGCGCATTTCCTGCCATCCAAAGTGCTCGATTCGAATGGCCTGCCTAGGCTTTGGGTACGGGAGTTCGCTTTACAAAGGCTCCTACCAAAGAAGTACCCGCAGTAATCAAGAAAAAGAGTAGGCTGAAGGCCACCGCCACGCTTTCTTCAATCCCTGCATAGCCATGAGCGTAGACCATTACGAGTTCCCGAGCTCCTACTCCTCCAATGGTCAAGGGCAACACTGCCACGAGAGAGGAAAGGAGAAACACCCCTTGGTAAGCCAGCATTTTATCCTGCACCCCAAGGGCCAGTAGCAAGCAAACCACAGCGGCCATTTGTGCCAATTGTCCTAGCAAGGACCAGAAGATTCCCTGCCAAAAGGAGGAGAGAAAATTGGGAAAAAACCATTTTTGAAGTAGCCAAAATCCTGGGACAACGCCTAACATTCCTGCAAGTAGTAGCGCTTTAATAACGCTAGGATCGCCAAATGGCAGCGGGATTTCGATCCATAAAAGAATCCCAAAAAGCAACCCAAGAATGGCAATCAGTCCCCCAAATCGATCCAGCAAACTGGCTTTCAGCAGTTCTTTGACTGGGGTTTTAAACTCTTTATTCAAGAGATAGACCTTGTAGCCGTCTCCACCAATCCCCCCAGGGAGGAATAGGTTGTAAAACATACCGATGAGGTAGAGTCGCCAGTTTTCCCTGAAACTTAAGGAGATGTGGATGTTGGCAAAATAGTGGTTGAGCCGAACGGCAGTAGCCACCTTGCTCCCCACAAATAGGGCGATGGCTGGTAGCAGCCAGGGCCAGGACAAATTTTTGGAAAGTTCAAAAAGTTGAGCCGTATCGATTTTTTGAAATACCAGGTACAGAGCGGCTCCGGTCAGGAGAATTTTTAGCGCTGTTTTCAGCTGGTTTTTGAGTTGGCTCACGAGAGGATGTGTTTTTTTTAACTAGCGATGTAGGCTAGTTGGATTGGGAAACTTCCTGTTCTCCGGTGTACAAGGATTTGATGCGGTAGGTTTTTTTGTCCTGAGATTCAAAATAGGTGCGCACGATGATCTCCGCAATGATCCCTGTAGTGATCAGTTGAATCCCTGCCAGGATCAACATGAATCCAAGGATCAGAATGGGACGTCCCCAGATGTCCTCACCCATGATTTTGAGCACTAAGAGGTACAAATTAATCACCCCCCCTAGAAGGAAGGAAAGGAGTCCAAGTCCACCAAAAAGGTGGATGGGACGCTGAAAGTACTTTTGAAAAAACAGCATCAGGATCAAGTCGGCCATCACCTTGAAGGTGCGACTGAGTCCGTATTTGGAGGTACCGTGAATTCGTGGATGGTGCTTGACATCCACCTCCGTCATTTTTGCGCCTTGCTGCTTGGCAAGCACGGGGATAAATCGGTGGAGTTCCCCGTAAAGCCCCATGTTTTGGGCGATGTCGGCTTTGTACACCCGAAGGGTGCAGCCATAGTCCTTGAGGTGTACGTTGGTGGAATTTCGAATGATCCAGTTGGCGATTTTGGAAGGGATTTTTCGAAGTACGAATCCATCCTTTCGATTGGTTCTACGTCCTGCTACCACATCCCATTCCTCGTCGATTGCTTTTTGGAGCATGCCTGGGAGGTCGGTTGGATCATTTTGCAAATCCCCATCCATGGTCGCAATGTATTGGCCTGTGGCTTGGTCAATTCCTGCTGCCAAAGCGGTGGTTTGGCCGTAATTGCGGTTAAAAATCACCAGCTTGGTTCGGGTATTCGCGTATTTTTTAACTTCCGCTACCGTGCGATCGGTGCTCCCATCCTCTACCAAGATGACCTCATACTCCATCCCTGAAAGCGCGGTGTATGTGGCTTGCAGGAGGGGCTGTATGTTATCTTCTTCGTTGTAGACAGTGATGACGACGGATAAAAGTGGCTGGTTCATAGGAGCAAAGGAATCCTCAAAAGTACCTTTTTAACCGCATTTGGTCAAAAGGCTTCTTGTTTTTGCATCAAAACCCTCCAAAAATCCCAGCTACCTGCTGTATCTTTGGGCATGCGTGCTGCTCCAACATCTGCCGTAATCTCCAATCCCTGGGTGCTACAACTCCTTTTTTGTGGCCTGGTGGGACCTTTTGCGTTGGATTTTCACCTGCATTACCCGGATGAAATCTACTATCGGGATGCTGCAGTAAAAATGATGCAAACGGGAGATTACCTGACCACCTATTTGGGATCGGGGGAGCTTCGCTTCAAGAAACCCATCCTGACCTATTGGGCGGTGCTCGCAGGATTCAAACTCTTTGGAGTGCATGCCTTCGGTTCCCGCTTCTTTTTTTTGCTGGCGGGAGCAGCCACCGTTGGCCTCACCTACCTCCTTGGTAAAACGGTATTTGGGGACCGGAGGATTGCAGGAACTGCAGCTTTGATCTCTGCCTCCAATCCCATTCTCATTTTTGCTGCTACCCGCTCCATACCCGATGTGCTCTTGGTGCTGACCCTTACAGGTAGTGCGCTTGGCTTTGCGGGTCTTCTCCGGGATGGCGAGCAGGCAAAGAACAAGTTTCTATGGCTGCTGTACCTTGGCTTGGCTTTGGCCTTTGAAGTGAAGGGGCTTCCAGCCGTGGCTTTGGGGGGCATAGGCATCTTGTATTTACGATTCAATCCCTGGCAGCGGATTTCTTGGAAAAAACTCCTGTACCTCCCTGCCCTGCTTGTAGCACTAGGCATTGCCTTGTTCTGGTTTGTTGCCATGTGGCAGCTCCATGGCCCTGTCTTTCTTGCCAGTTTCTTGGAAGATCAGGTGGGTACGCGTGTGACTTCTCGCGTTTTACTCGTACTTCAAAATGGAACGGTGGCATCGCTACTCCTAGTGGGGATGTTTCTCCCCTGGGCAGCCTTGGCGATCCCAAAACTGAAAAGCACTTTGGCGACTGCCTGGAAGGAAAATCCACAATTTTTTGTTTTTGCGTTCCTCTGGGGATTAGCAATTGTAGGGATGGGTGCGCTTACGAGCAAATTTTACGAGCGCTACCTGTTGCCCGTCGCGCCGGTGTTGGCGCTATGGCTTGCTTGGATTCTGGTTCGTGGAGGTGGCTTGGATCGAGCAAAAGGGCTGAAGGTGGCCGCAGTGTTCCTCCTTTCTTTGGTGGGGCTTGTGGTCGGAGTGAATGCCTGGATGCTTGGAACTGGTTCAGGGGATAGTTGGTCCTTCGTCTATCTTGCTTTAGGGGTTTTATTTTTAGGGTATGGGGTATGGGCTTTCCTTCGGTATGCCGTCCTGCCTCC
>JAXISU010000174.1:0-4695 GCA_034680425.1 Cyclobacterium sp. | reverse complement strand
GAGCGAAAGGAAATAAGCATAATTGTTCAACACCTGCTCGTCATTAGGATTCAGTGCGAGCGCCTTGTCAAAATTTGAAAATGCCGCTGCTTGATCACCCATTTGGTAAAGACTATTTCCCAAGGTGCTAAACGCTACCTGGGCTAGTTGGGGATTCTTCTCTTCATTCAAGCGAAGGGCAGTTTCCAATGCCTGTATTGCTACCGAATCTTTTTTCTGTGCGGAAAGAAGTACCCCTTCGTAAAACCAAAATTCGGCGCTTTCTGGGAACTCCTCTATGGCTATTCTTGTGTAAATAGCCACCTCATCGTAGTTGGTGCTCGTCTCAAATGAGTTGACGATCACTTCTTCCAAAAGTCTTTCGTTTTTAGGCTGGATGGCCAAGGATTTCTTGTACAATTCAAGTGCTTCACCCAACTTATTTCCTGCTTTTCTTCGGTTACCCAGGGCTTCCAATACACTGGCATCCGCAGGATGCATTTCCACCAAAAGCACTTCTAGGCTGTCGAGCATCTTATCTCGTTCGGCGGTTTTCATCTCCTGCAGTAGGCCCTGAAAGGTACTGGCCTTGGAAGAAGTCGCCAGGTCTGGACTTGACATGGCCTCCAGTAAATAGGTGTTTGCCTGCGAAACTTGTCCCTTTTCTCTGTATAGGGTGTAAGCCGCGAGTTGAAGCTCAGGCTGATTCGGATACTTATTGATTTCGGTGCTGACCAGTTGGATGGCTTGATCCAACTTGGCATTGTTGTAAAGAATCTCAACTAGTGAAAGTACATAGTTCGGATTTCCGGGAAAGGATGAAATTAGTTTCTCACCCTCCTCTACGGCTTTACTGAGCTGGTCTTTGCGGAGGTAGATTCGTTGCTTTTGTACTGTAAAGGGTTCCCGAACCCCATAGTAGGCTTCTGCGCGATCCAAGGCTACCAAGGCCTTGTCAAATTCATTGGCGTTCAGGTATATGGATGCCAATTCCAAGTTGTACTGCTGATTTTTGGTGGATCCTGTGGTCAACTTTTCCAACAGAGCTGCCGCTTCCAAGGGTTTATTCAAACCCGTGTAAATTTCGGCCACAAGCAAGACATAGAACAAATTTTGAGGATCTCCAGCTACTGCTTGCTGAGCAAAGGGAAGTGCTTTATCGGCCTGATTATTTTTTAAAAGCACCTCTGCCAATTTGTAGGAGATGGCAGGTTCTTCAGGAGCAAACTCCCGTGCTTTTGCTAAGTATTGGTATGCTTTTTCCAAATCTCCCAAGGCGAAAGCCTTTTCGCCTTCAATAAAAAAGCGGCTTGCATTTGCCTTCTGTTCTTGAGCTTTTAGTTCTTTTTTAGACAGCGAACCCTGTGGAAATCCTGCAATTGGACCCAGAAAAAAGAAGCAAAGAAGAAGAAAAATGGGGGTAACTCTCACTGATGGATGGGATTTCAAATCATCTCTACAAACATAGTGCCTTTTCCTCAATTTGACTGAAGAAAAGGGGGTATTGGCTAGGCTTATTTAGGATTTTTTGGCAAGTAAAGAGCGGAAAAAGGCACGCTCTCCAAAAAAAACTACTGCGAGAAATAGAATGCCGCCCGAATTTTTAAGGATAAAATCCAAACCTGCTGTTCCCGTTTCCATAAAGTACCCCGCGTAGCTTAAGGCAAATGCAAGAATTAAATAGCCAAGGCCTCGGCTGGTCTGGTAAGGAACAGGGAAATATTTCTGCCCATAGAAGTAGCAAATTCCAGTCATCACTAGGTAGCAGGCTACGGTACTTACGGCTGCACCCATGAATCCCCAAATCGGAACCAAAAAGACAATGCCTACCACACTCACCAAAGCTCCCGCAAACGTAATCCAGAAACTGTAGTTTGTCTTGTCTGTCAGTTTAAACCAGATGGACAAATTGAAATAAATACCCAATAGCAAGTAGCCTAGTAAGAGCATGGGCACGATGGAAAACCCGATTTGGTAGGCATCTCCTTTGAGGAAAAGTGGGCCAATCCAATGTAGGTTGACTGAAATCAGGATCATCAACAAGGAACAAAACAAGATGAATCCATGCATGACTTTCGCGTACATTTGGGGCGAATCTTTTTCCTTGGATTCCCTGAAAAAGAAGGGTTCCGCTGCATACTTGAAGGCTTGAATCACTAAGTTCATCAAAATGGCTAGCTTGAAATTGGCTCCAAAAATACCTGCCGCTTCCCGGGAATTGAGACCAGGATAATAGTTGGTGGGCAACACATACTCAAAAAGCAGCCGAGAAATGAGTTCATTTGTAACCCCTGCCAATCCCATAAATAGGAGTGGGAGGGAGTAGGCCCACATGGGTTGTAAGATTTCTTTTTCCAGTCGGAAGGAGAAGAAACCAGCCCTCCACCAGACAAAGGGGGTGATCAAGCCATTGGCAATCAAGTTCGACAGGAGAATGTATTCCACACCCCATCCGGAGTGGTAGCCCAAGAACCCTTCGGTAAGGATGCCTCCCTGAATCCATCCAGGAATCCAAATCAGGAGAAGAAGGTTGAAAAATACGTTGAGAAAAATGTTGATCAATTTGGCTCCTGCAAAGGTTTTGGCCTTATTGTCCAATCTGAGTTTAGCAAAAGGGATAGCCAATACCGCATCAAATGCTAGCAGTAGCGCCGTCCATTGAAACAAGTAGGCTTGACCGGGATAATCCATCCATTCTGCCAAAAACGGTGCAGCGAGGTAGACTCCTGATCCCAGCGCAAGGCTGGAAATGATAAGCAGCGTTTGGGAATTGTGGTAAACTCGCGTCGGATCCTGATTTTTTCCTGTAGAGAATCGGAAAAAAGCGGTTTCCATTCCGTAGGTAAAAAGGATGTTCAAAAAGCCAATCAAAGCATAAATGCCAGTAAATGCACCCAGGTCCGCCTTGGTTAGGTACCCTGTATAAATGATGATCAGTAAAAAATTGATGGAGCGCCCTAAAATGCTACTTAGGCCATAAATGGCTGTTTGTCCGGCAAGTTTTTTGAGTGCTCCCATGCGTGATTGGATCACTTACTCCCCACGGAATACAGGTTTCCGCTTCTCCAAAAATGCAGTGGTACCTTCCTTATAATCTCCCGATTTGACGCAACGCGCAAAGGAGTTGGCCTCGGTTTGGTATCCATTTTCCTCTAGGAAAACGGCGTTCACACAATCGACCACCATGCCGATGGCAAGGGGGGCTTTGCTTCTAATTTTTTCTAAAATCCCTTCCGCTGCAGCAATCGCCTCCTCTTTAGTTGGCAACACATGGTTTACCAAGCCCAAGGTTTTGGCTTCTTCCGCGCCAATCATATCTCCAGTCATCATCAACTCATTGGCTTTGCCTCTACCCACTAGTAAGGTGAGTCGCTGCGTGCCTCCATAGCCTGGGATGATGCCTAGATTTACTTCAGGCTGTCCAAATTTTGCATTTGCTGTGGCAATTCGCATGTGGCAGGCCATGGCCAACTCACAGCCACCTCCTAGGGTGTAGCCGTTGGTAACAGCGATTACTGGCTTGTGGCAGTTCTCAATCATCGCAAAAATTTCCTGACCGCTCTCTGCAAACTTCCGTGCATTGACTTCGTTGAGGGAAGCGATTTCGGTGATGTCGGCACCTGCCACGAAGGCTTTTTCACCTGCTCCCGTGAGGATGACGCCTTTGATGGCTTTGTCGTCCATGACCTGATCAAATACCTGCCTAAGTTCTTCTAAGGTAGCGAGGTTCATGGCATTCATTTTATCCTCTCGGTTGATGGTGAGGTAGAGGATACCTTGTCGTTCTTCGGTAAGAATATTGACAAATTCAGACATAGTCATTCGGCATAGTTCAGACAAATATACCTCCCCCTCCAACACTACCAAATTCAAGGCAGGAGAAAAAACCAAATAACCCCCTGCAGCAGCTGTAATCGACTATTTTTTATTCACATCATAACGAGAATTTTTGGAGTAGACCACCCTTTTTCTGGCATTTTTCCGTACTTTTGCGGCACGAAAGACAAGAATCTAAACCCACATTTTTCCCATGAACTCCAAAACAAAGATTACTGTAGCCTACGGAGACGGAATAGGCCCCGAAATCATGAAAGCTACCTTGGCCATCTTAGATGCAGCAGGAGCTCAATTGGAATACGATGTAATTGAAATTGGAGAGCAGGTGTACCTCAAGGGAATCAGCTCAGGCATGGCGCCAAATTCCTTTGAATCCCTACGAGCCAACAAGGTTTTTTTGAAATCTCCTATCACCACTCCTCAGGGAGGAGGCTTTAAGTCACTAAACGTAACAACCCGCAAGTCTTTTGGCTTGTATGCCAATATACGCCCCTGCAAGGCTTATTCCCCATTTATCAAAACGCATTTTCCAAAAACGGATTTGGTTATCATCCGGGAGAATGAAGAAGACCTATATGCAGGGATCGAGCACCGCCAAACGCAGGAGGTGTACCAATGCTTGAAAGTGATTTCGCAGCCTGGTTCTGAAAAAATCATTCGCTATGCCTTTGAGTACGCCAAGAATTATGGCCGCAAAAAGGTGACCTGCATGACCAAGGACAATATCATGAAGCTTGCAGATGGCTTGTTTCACAAAACCTTTCTTGAAATCGCGACCGAATATCCAGGCATCGAAACAGACCATAAGATCATTGATATCGGGACTGCCTTGATTGCAGATCGACCAGAGATTTTTGACGTGATTGTGACGCTTAACCT
>JAXISU010000173.1:0-4710 GCA_034680425.1 Cyclobacterium sp. | reverse complement strand
GCCAGCTCTTGAGTATTCCGCTCATTACTGTGGGGGTGATTCTAGTAATTCAAGCCTTAAAGAAGGGAAGTCCGAAAATCGACTAAGGTACCGGATCGTGTCCATGCCCTCCCCAAGGATGGCATCTACCGATTCGTTTGATTCCTAATAAGCCACCTTTAAGCACCCCGTGCTTCAGGATAGCCTCCTTCATGTATTGACTACACGTAGGACTGTATCTACAGCTTGCTGGAAAAATTGGAGAAATGACATATTGGTAGACCAGAACGGGAAATATGGCTATCTTGCGGAGGTAGGTCATGAACATGGTGATTCCCATTTTGGTCAAACATGCAGAAGTTGGAGCAAATTTACCGGTATAATTTTTCATATCCCCAGTTTTTATTTGCGGTACGCACGTTACTTTTAATTTGCGCGATATTCCTTTTTTCAAATCAAGTTCAAGGGCAAGACAGCCTACTTGTTCAGCAAACTCCTAAACAAATACGCGTCAATGCCATCTACATCATCGGCAACGAAAAGACCGAAAAAGAGATTATCCTTCGTGAACTAGATTTCGTTACCAATTACCCCTACGAGTGGGAAACCTTTATGGGGATACTCAAAGCAGATCAGCAGAAGATTTTTAACCTCAGGCTGTTTAACGAGGTGGAAATTACTCCCCTGCAAACTGGCCCTGAAGAGGTAGAGGTGTTGATTGCCGTCAAGGAACGTTTTTACATCCTGCCCTCCGTTATTTTTCAGTTGGCAGATCGAAATTTTGCTGAATGGTGGACCAACCAAGGTCGAGACTGGTCGCGAGTTAACTATGGGATAAAAATCAACCATGCAAATGTGGGCGGGAGAAATGAGAAATTCCGATTCTCGGGTCAACTGGGTTTTACAAAAGGGCTAGAAGTAATCTATTCCAAACCCTACATTGATCGGAAACAAAAGCATGGACTCTCGTTTCAACTCAGTTACCGAGATCAAAAAACAGTACCCATAGGTTCAAGATTCAATCGGCAAATCTTCTATACTTCAGAGTTTGAAGAGGTGCTACGAAAGAACTTTGCAACAGCGCTACGGTACACCTATCGCCGTACCTTTTACAATTTTCACTTGCTCACCTTGGGACATAGTACGACTTGGGTATCTCCAAAAGTATTGGAGCAAAATCCCAAGTATTTTCTTCAACCCGGCAACAGGTTATCCTTTTCCTTTTTTCAGTATTCCTTTTTGCACGACAAGCGAGACAACATTGCCTACGCCACCAAGGGGGAATTGCTTCAGTTAACCGCAACGAAATATGGGCTGTTGTCGAAGAAGAATATCTATGAATTGGAACTCAACGTAACAGCCAATAAGTATGTGCCGCTGGGCAAAGGGTTTCATTTTGCCTCCGGGCTGACTGCAGGATGGTTTACCAGTCCCAATCAGCCCTATACCCTAGTTCGAGGAATTGGATATGCCCCCAATTTCATAAGAGGCTACGAACTCAACGTCATCGAAGGACAGCAATTGGTGGTTCAAAAGAATAGCCTGCGTTTTCAACTGATCAACACCAGTTTTGACCTATCGCGGGCCATCTACAACGATCAATTCAACAGGCTACCACTCAGTATTTACCTCAGTGGAAATTTTGACCAGGGAGCAGTTCGCGATCGCAATCGAATACCCGAAAACCTGGCGCTCACCAATCAGTACCTTTTTGGGTATGGAGCTGGTATCGACCTGGTTACAGGATATGATGCCGTATTTCGATTGGAGTACTCCATCAACAAACAGGGAATAGGTAACTTATTCTTCAACTTCAAGGCACCTTTTTAAGTCTTCTAAATGTTGCCTTTTTTGTCCAACCAGGAAGTTTACTACACAAATAAGTTGAGCCGATTGCAGATAAACCTATTTTTTAATCCCCTGTGTTGATTTCCCTTGTTGAGAGTTCGATCTGAAATTTAACATTTGCTTTTAATGCCGCAAACACTCGCAGCAGGGTATCCATGGTCACGTTGCTCACATTGTTTTCTAGTCGCGAAATTTGGGCTTTTTGGACCCCTATGAGCTTGCCTAACTCCTCTTGAGTCAAGTTTCGCTGTTGACGAGTTTGCTTTATCGCTTTTCCGATAAATTCTAGTTGAAGCTCGTATTCAAAAACGTCCCGCTCGGGCGTCCCTCGCTCACCTATGAGCTTGTCCTGAACTTGTTCTAAGGTGTATGTTTTCATTTTTTTTGGTTTTTAGCCAGATAAGCATCCTTCATTATTCTCGCTTTTTGAATTTCATTGTTGGGTACTTTGCTTCTTTTTTTAATAAATCCATGGGTAGCTACAACTATTGTTTTCACTGATGCATTCTTGACCCAAAAAGCGAGTAATCGATAATGCTGCCCTTGATAAACTGTTCTAAATTCCCAAATGTCATCAGTCAGCTTTTTGAAAAGATTAGGGTCTATCTCGACTTGGGATTTTCGGATATTGTACAGGATTTTTTCATAATGCTTTCTCTCTAAACCAATTAAAAATTCAAATGCCTCCTCCAAAAAAAGGATTTCAAAATAATTCTTCATAAGCTAAAAAAGTTAGAAGAATCAAGTTATGAAAAGTTTCGTTATAAAGAAACTTTTTTACAGCTTCTTTTTCTATATAAGTGAAATTGAAACTAGACAAGAAAGCTTTCCACTTCTCCTTTTGAACTAAGTTGGTCCAAACGATGCGTGTTACCAATCAATTGGAACACCTGATAAGCGATTTAAAAAGATTAAAATTTTTCCTCTACCCCAAGCCCAAACAAGGCAAAATCGTATTTGACGGGGTCTTCTGCATCAAAGGTTCGGAGTACCTGAGTGAGTTCTACGGCCGTTCCCCAGTCGGTTTGCTTGCGGGTAATCAATCCTAATTTCCGACCTACCCTATCCACATGTAGATCACAAGGGCAAATCAGTTGAGAAGGGCTGATGGCTTTCCAAATCCCAAAATCCACCCCCTGCTCATCCTGACGCACCATCCAGCGCAGGTACATGTTGATCCGCTTGCAGGCGGAACGGGTAGCAGGAGAAGAAATATGCTTCTTGGTTCGGGATGGAGCATCCTCCAAACTAAAAAAATGGCGTTGAAATTGGGTGAGCATGGATTCCATGCTATCCACAGCGCCGGTTTGGCCAATTAGAAAAGCTGCTTCCAAGCTATCCTGCTGTCGGTAAAACCAGGATAAAAAATGGATGAAATACAGGGCATCGACTTCGTTGAAGGTGCGGTGTTTGAAACCTAAAAACGCTTTTAGGTCTCCTTCGGAATGGTTAATTAGAAAATCATGCGGCGCATCATCCATACGAGCCAGCAATTCCTTGCATTTGCTGAGGATGGTTTTCCGTTGACCCCAGGCCAAGATAGCTGCGAAAAAGCCTGCAATTTCAATGTCTTGCTTTTTTTGGAAGCGATGTGGGATGGAAATAGGGTCTAGCTCAATAAAACTTGGACCGTTGTAGAGGGCGACTTTTTCATCCAAAAAATCTTTGATGCGTTCGTTCATAGCTGTACGAGCTGCTCCCCTCCTTGCGTACCGTCAAACCATTTGAAGACCAATTCCTTTTCTTTGACTTCTGCCAAATGCCAGTCGAAACTACTGATTTGAGTGAGTACGCGAATCTTATCCAGTTCGGGATCGTACAAGCAGATGTCAAAATCGGGAAGTGCGGCAGCATCTAGGGTATTCCACTTTTCTAAAATAAGGCCTTCAGGCAGTACTCGAATTTTTTTTCCAAATACATACTCTTCCAATACAGAAGGAACACCATCTTTTCTCCTCAACCGTACGCCTACTGGACCAAAAAGGATTTGCTTTTCCACTTTTGCCTCCAATAGCTCATTG
Source organism: Cyclobacterium sp. (assembly GCA_034680425.1). Classification (GTDB taxonomy): domain Bacteria; phylum Bacteroidota; class Bacteroidia; order Cytophagales; family Cyclobacteriaceae; genus Algoriphagus. The sequence goes on along the minus strand of JAXISU010000173.1, from coordinate 862 downwards.
GAATTGGGGAGGGATTCCCAATTTGTTTGCACTACTACTCCCTTTTTTCCCTCCGGCTTAAGCCGAGTCAACAGTTGGGAAAGCTTGGAAAATAAGAAGGTAAGTCCAATAAAAATCAAGCCAAAACTGGCTAGTATAGGATAAGATAGCACAAAAATGCCGTTCCAAATAAATCGGAAAATATGGTGAAAGAACAGCTGAATTTTGGACATAGCAAGATTTGGCAATGGAAGGAAACGCGGACACTATGAAAAGCACCTCCTCTAAGAAGTGGAAAAAGAAGGACTTTGCCCTTCTCTTCCTTTTAGTACAAAATCTCTACAGGAAATCGTGCATTCACACCTTTCAATTGCTCGAATGCCGCTTGAGAAAGTTTAATTAAGACTTTGGAGTTGTCCCCTGTTTCTGGCAATCCGCCGACTACACGCGCAAAGATGGTGAGGTTATTCTCTTCATTTTTCACTCGAATTACACTCCCTACTGGAGCTGTTCGGTGTAGCACCAAGTATTTTTTATTGGCTTCAGTCCCGGGGATCAACTCTGCCAATCCGGTCTCTTTGGTATTTGTAAATCCTCCTGAGGTATTCGGCGCGGTAGCAACTTCTTCCTTGGGTGCGGAAACTTCCGTCTTTGTAGCTGCAACAGTTTCTGTAGGCTGAGTTGGAGCAGAAGTTGGAGCAGGCTGGTTTCTTACCTGGCTTACCACAGGCTCAGCTGCTGCGGTAGCTCCTTTGCCTACTTTAATGGACTGTCCCACCTTTAGGTTATTGGAGGTAAGGGCATTCCATTGAATCAAATCTTCTATCGAGGTGTCGTATTGCTTAGCTAAAGAAAATAGGGATTCACCAGATTTGACGGTATG
>JAXISU010000172.1:0-4719 GCA_034680425.1 Cyclobacterium sp. | reverse complement strand
ATAAATGGGGACTCAAAGTCGTTGTGGTCCGGAAGGCTATTCACATAGGTCTCCACCGGAAATAGGGTTTTCCAAGTTTGGCTTAAGTAATGATCCGGACGCTTTTTCGCATTAAAATTCGTCACCCAACTAGGTAGGGTTTGACGGTAATAGGTGGAAGTCATCCAGTCCCCATTCACGTCGTCGTACCAGTAGGCATCTCCCGTATGGCCTGCAGGAAAACTTGCTCCGCGATCCTTGATGGCAATGCCCACTACCTTGGCGCGCTTCCCTGTGGAAAGTCGCAACTCATCCGTAATGGTGGTAGTCAACAAATTGCGAGGGCTGATCTTTCCATTTTCAGGAGTTCCTCCCACATTGCTTACCAGGGAATCCTCCGCGCAGTAAATCATTTTTTTCAAAGAAGGCACGTACCAATTGTTGCCAATCACCCCATGCGTAGCCGGTGTCGCTCCAGTATAAACAGAGGCATGACCAGGTCCTGTATAGGTAGGAATGTAGTTGTAATGCCCATTGGTCATCATAAATCCCTGTTGCGTAAACCGCTTGAATCCGCCTTCCCCAAAGCGGTCGGCAAAGCGATACAAATATTCCTGACGCATTTGGTCGACAATGATGCCCACTACCAGCTTTGGCTTTTTTGGAGCTTGTTGCGCCACCGCAGCGGTACCAAGAGAAAAGGCCAGAAGAATGCCAAAAAAGAAATGTTTCATAGGGAACAGGGGGAATTTTCTCAAAGATAGGGATTCGGAAAGTTTCCTTGGTTAAACTTATGTTAAATGGCTAACTCGAAACAAAATAATCGGCTAATACAAGCCTAACACGCGGCACAGAAGGTTTCAGGCTTCGAGACTTGAAATTTTCCCTAACTTGCAATCGGATTTATCCGTGTACACCCCATGCAAACTTATTTTCGGATTCTTTCCTATGCCCGACCCTATGGGAGATTTATTCCGGTTTACATCGGTTACACCCTATTGGCGATCATTTTTGGATTGATGAACTTCACACTTCTCAAGCCACTTTTTGATGTGATTTTTGAGCAGGTCGCTCCCGATGCCCTAGAAAAATTCCGAAGCCAACCGACCTTTACGCTTTCCCTAGACTATTTCATTTCCCTGTTCAATCACCTCTTTTTACAGGTTAGTGAATCCTACGGGAAGTTTGGCACCTTGCTCTTTGTCTGCTCCATCATCGTGGGGTCGGTGTTCCTTTCCAACCTATTTACCTACCTCTCCGGCGTAGTCTTGGCCCAAGTACGTGCTCAGGTCATCAAAGGCATGCGCATGGATATTTTTGAAAAAGTAAGCGCCCTCCACCTAGGCTACTTTTCCAACGAACGGAAGGGGGACCTCCTTTCCAAAATGACGAATGACATTCAGGAGGTGGAAAACACAATCGTGCAATCCCTTCGCATCCTATTTCGGGAGCCCGCTACCATCGTGCTGTATTTTGGGGTACTCTTTTTTATGTCTGTGCCCCTCACCCTCTTTACCATCTTGATCATTCCGATCTCGGGAGCAATCATCGGAGGCATTACGCGCCGATTGCGAAAAACTGCCGTCCAAAGCCAGCAATCCTTGGGTCGTATCGTGAGCATCTTGGACGAGACGCTTGGCGGCATGCGTGTAGTGAAAGCCTTCAATGGGGAAAAATTTGTCCAAGGAAAGTTTGATGCCGAAACTGACTTCTATTCCGATGTGAACGTCAGCATGGCTCGGAAAAATGAACTGGCAGGTCCCATCTCCCAGTTCCTAGGAGTAAGTGTAGTGGCGGGTATCCTCCTGTACGGGGGCAATCTGGTATTGAGCGGGGATTCAGAACTCTCCGCCTCCAACTTCATTACCTACATCATCATCTTCACCCAGGTACTCAATCCTGCCAAGGAAATCTCCCGTGCCGTATCCACCATCCAGCGGGGCATTGCCTCTGCTGACCGAATTTTTGAGGTGGTAGATACCACCAACCAACTCCCTTCCCCAGTAAATCCAAAACCATTCCCTGGATTTAACAAGCAAATCGAGTACAAGAATGTCAGCTTTGCTTACGGGGAAAATAAGGTCCTAGACCAAATCAGCTTCACCCTTGAAAAAGGAAAAACCATCGCACTGGTGGGTCCTTCGGGGGGAGGAAAATCTACCTTGGCGGATTTGGTGCCCCGATTTTACGACCCGAGTTCCGGACAAATCTTGGTGGACGGAATCGACCTGAAAGACATTGCTACCGCCACCTGGCGAAGCCAACTGGGAATCGTCACCCAAGAATCCATCCTGTTCAACGATACCGTCTTCAACAACATTGCCTTTGGCATAGCTGGAGTCACGGAGGCACAGGTCATGGAGGCGGCAAAAATTGCGAATGCCCATGAGTTTATCAGCAAACTGGAATACGGGTATCAAACCAACATCGGCGACCGAGGATCCAAACTCTCCGGGGGACAGCGGCAGCGTCTGAGCATCGCTCGAGCAGTACTCAAGAATCCTCCCGTACTCATCTTGGATGAGGCCACCTCGGCCCTGGATTCGGAATCGGAACTGCTTGTGCAGGAAGCCATCACCAAGTTGATGAGCAGCCGCACCACCCTAGTCATCGCACACCGCTTGAGCACCATCCAGCATGCGGATGAGATCTTGGTGATCGACAAAGCCAAAATTGTGCAGCGAGGTACCCATTCGGAGTTAATCGCACAAGGAGGACTCTACCAGAAACTCTCCACCATCCAGTCGTTCTAGACTGGGAACTGCTCCAGAAGAGCCAACTCCTTGGGAGGGTTCCAAAATTGCTAGTCAAAAATTTCTGATTATCCGCGGAGATTTAAAGACCATGAATTTTCTTTCCCGCGGATTTTAGAAGAAAACTACCGCAGATCAAAAAGAATAAATCAGCGTCTTTTTCCTTTCGAATCTGCGTGAGAAAAATCAATCCAATTCGGTGGTAAATGGATCGAAATTGCCCCAGAGGGGCAATATGCGAATAGAAAAAATTGACCCCTCCACAGAATCCCTTGTAAAATAGGCTATATTCGTAGGAACACTTTTTTTAAACTCAATCATGGTTGCAAAAACTTTTGGAAGCGCCGTCTCCGGTGTGGACGCCAATCTCATCACCATCGAGGTCAATGTAGGCCAAGGCACCAACTTCTTTATGGTGGGACTGCCCGACTCTGCAGTCAAAGAATCCCAGCAGCGCGTGGAATCGGCACTCAAGTACTTCGGCTACCGCATGCCTCGACAGCGGGTCGTAGTCAATCTCGCTCCTGCAGACCTGCGCAAGGAAGGCTCTGCTTACGACCTCCCGATTGCCATGGGCATTCTTCAAGCTTCGGAGCAGGTGAGTTTCCCCACCCTAGATCAATATGTGCTGATGGGGGAACTCTCACTCGACGGCAAACTTCGTCCCATCAAAGGGGTATTGCCCATCGCCATCGAAGCCCGGAAGCGGGGTTTCAAGGGATTTATTCGTCCCCTTGAAAATGCGAAGGAGGCCTCCATTGTGAATAGCCTAGACATCATCGGCGTGGAGACCTTGGATCAGGCTTCGGACTTTTTACAGGGGCACCTCCAAATCGAACCGCTCGTAACCGAGACGCGGGAGATTTTTTACCAGAGCATCGACACCCCCGAGTTTGACTTTGCCGATGTGCAAGGACAGGAAAACATCAAACGTGCCATGGAGATTGCCGCTGCAGGAGGACATAACGTGATCATGATCGGCCCTCCCGGAGCAGGCAAAACCATGCTGGCCAAGCGCTTGCCCTCCATCCTCCCGCCCTTGAGTTTGCAGGAAGCACTGGAAGCTACCAAGATCCACTCCGTGGCTGGCAGGCTGGGAAAGCATGCCTCCCTACTGGCCCAGCGCCCTTTTCGCAGTCCCCACCACACCATTTCGGACGTTGCCCTGGTCGGAGGAGGTGGCAATCCACAGCCGGGAGAGATTTCCCTGGCCCACCATGGGGTGTTGTTTTTGGATGAGCTCCCCGAATTCAAGCGATCTGTACTGGAGGTGATGCGGCAGCCCCTGGAGGAGCGAAAGGTGACCATCAGCCGGGCGAAGGTTTCGGTGGATTTTCCGGCCAACTTTATGCTCATCGCCAGCATGAATCCCTGTCCCTGTGGCTACTACAACCACCCTGAAAAGGAGTGCGTCTGTGGCCCGGGCATCGTGCAGCGCTACTTGAATAAGGTCAGCGGACCCCTACTAGATCGCATCGACTTGCATGTGGAAGTGACACCCGTGCGCTTCGAGGAGATGACCTCCACGCGCAAAAGTGAGTCCAGCAGAGACATTCGGGAGCGGGTAATCAAAGGGCGGGAACGGCAAAAAATCAGATTTGAAAGCAATCCAGAGGTGTTTTGCAATGCGATGATGCCCTCCCACCAAGTCAAGCAGGTCTGTCAGATCTCAGAGGCTGGCAAAACCCTACTCAAAACCGCCATGGAGCGCCTTGGCCTCTCCGCTCGGGCTTATGACCGCATCCTCAAAGTTGCCCGCACCATTGCAGACATTGCCGATAGCGAAGACATCCGTGTGGAGCACCTGGCAGAAGCCATCCAATACCGCAGCCTAGATAGAGAGGGATGGGCGGGGTAGGTTAAAAAGAAAGCCCTCCGTTATCCATGGAAGGCTTTCTAATTCTAGTGTAATTTTCTAATCTTTAAATAATTTAAAACTAAAACAAGATTTGAAGTTTTAGTTAATTGGCCGTCGACTGTGGACCGT
>JAXISU010000171.1:0-4769 GCA_034680425.1 Cyclobacterium sp. | reverse complement strand
TAAAATCACCGAATAACTAATTATTTAGCCGATGGTGGAACCTACCAAAAGGTTAAACGCATCACTATAGAAAAGAGATATAACTTCTTTTCTTAAAAAAAGAGGATTTTGTGGCGCTGAGTCCACTAGGATCAATCGTCCTACTTTTTTGTGAAATCCAGGGTAAAATTTGAATTGATAATTAACCCATTGTTGTGTTGAAACCCATTTTTCCCATTGATCAACCTTCCATACTGCAGGGTCTGGTTGAGGTATCCTCCCTCCAATCTGAAGTTTTTAGAAAAAAGGTAGCCTAGTAAAACCCCAATTCGGTTTTGATCGAAAACATTGGCATTTACCTGTTGACCGAAGCCAACAAACACTTCATCATAGAGCGCCAAATAGGGCGTTTTATCCTGGATTTCATTTCCCTTCAAGGGTACCTGCATCCTTACCAGGTACCGCATGCGGTGAAGCAAAGGAAACTCCTCTTCCCGCGTGGAATTAGCTGAAGCATATTTTCCTACAAATCGCTGCTCGAGCATAAATCGATGAGAAAAATCCACCTTTCCGACTTTTTGGGAAAGTTGCGCCATCTGGAAAATCCGGTGTTCGGAAAATTGCTTCCCAAACCCGTTTAACGAGTATTCTCCATAAGGAAAAGTCTCAATCCAACCGTAACCAACCCTCATTTGGACGGAAGGATGTAGTGTATAGTTCAAACCAATTCGCAATAAACTTTGCTGCCAATAGCTGATTACCTCATTTCTACGAAATTGATATTCTGTATGAAGACCAAGTTTATTGGAGAGCTTGAAGGTTCCAAAATAGGTATACCATCCGATCTGATTAAAGGTGTTTAGCCGGTTGTTTTGGCCAAAAGAAGGCGACGGAGCTAGAAAAAAAAATAGGAGCGCCGCAAAGAGATAGTGTTTACAAGTCATTTTCTGGAAATGGGTTTGTACTACCGAGAGCCAGGAGGTGAATAGAATCTACTTCCATTCATCTTCCTAGCTTCGATAGGTTGTAATTAATCAACCAACTATATAAACTTATAATCTTGCTTTTCGCGCGGCCAGCGCATGATCCGATGCAGGCTGGTGCTTTTCCAATCCAATAATCTGTACCGTTCCCCCATTTTCAATGTACTCGTGTTCAAAACGGTGTAAGTTTTCCATCACCGAATGATCCACCAACTTGGTGTTTTTTAAATCTATTGTCACATTAAAACCCGATGGGATCTCTTCCAATTTTCGTTTAATTCCCAAGTAGTTGGAAAAAATAGCTGCCTTATCGATTTCAACAAGGTATTGATTATTGTTGAAGGACACTTGGGTAGGAGCTTTGAAAAAGGATGAGATTGGAGTTCCACTAATCAAATGGAGAATCATTTTTAAGGCCACCCCAGCCGCTATCCCAATCAGCAGATCCTCTACAAGCGTGAAGACAATCGTAACTAAGAAAATAGCGAGTTGCTCTTTTCCAATTCGGAATGTATGAACGAATTCCTTGGGATGGGCCAGCTTAATGCCTACGGTAATCAGCATAGCGGCAAGTGCTGAATTAGGGATCATTTCGATTACCGGAGTGGCCACCAACACAAAAACCAATAAAAAGACGCCATGGAAGAAATTAGCCCAACGGGTCTTGGCTCCTTGGTTGACATTCGCAGAGCTTCTTGCCACCTCCGAAATCATCGGCAATCCGCCCAAAAATGCACTTACCGTATTTCCTACCCCCACAGCAATCAGATCCTTGTTGGTGTTTGATTTTCTCCGAAAAGGATCAGCCAAGTCAATCGCCTTTACGGTCAAAAGGGATTCCAAAGAACCCACTAAGGCAAACATGATCACATACTTGATGAAAATTCCAGTTTGAAATACCCCTGAAAAATCAGCGTTAAATGAGATGCTGTCCATCAAATTGCCAATATGAAGCAAGGCGTAGGGAGGTTCGGTATGTGCAAAATCCATAGCTAACTCAGAAGGAATAGCCACGATCAACACCATCAGTGGGGCTGGGATTTTTCCCAGAACAAAACCTTTCAAGTAGGGCCAACCCAACATAATCGCAAGGCTATACACCCCAATTAGGGTAGCCCTAGGATCAAAATTGGCAAAAAAAGTAGGAATAGATGTAATCATGGCTACTGTACTCATCCCCTTGTATAAATCCGGATTTACATCCAAGAATACAGGAATCTGCTTTACAATGATGATGATTCCAATCGCTGCAAGCATCCCATGAATGGCAGAAAGCGGAAATACATCCACCAGTTTTCCAAATTTAAATAGTCCAAACAGAACCTGGACTATACCAGCCACCACCATTGCCCCTAAGGCAAGTTTCCAGCCCGTCTCTCCTCCCCCAAAGGCGGCAACGGCACCAGCCACCACTACTATCAGTCCTGCCGCAGGACCTTTAACGGTCAAGCGGGAACCAGAAATTACACTCACTAAGATCCCTCCAATAATCGCTGTTACTAGACCCATAATTGGGGGGAAATCAGAGGCTTTGGCAATCCCCAAACTCAGGGGCATCGCTAATAAAAATACTACAAACCCTGCCATTGCATCGGCAGCGAAATTTTCTTTTAAGCCGGCCCAACCGTCTTTAGGCGTATGTGTTTTTGTTGTTGTTTTCATCTATTTTGAAGGGATTTTTCCCCATCTAAAGTCTATAATTGAATAATTAAGCTGATTTTTTAGGTGTTGAAGTTTGAAAGTCAGGTAAAATGCCATCAGGGACTGTACCAAAAAAGAGTCTTGCATAGATTCGTATGGCTGCTACCCCCTCCATCACAAAGGCCAAAGCTGCTAAAGTTGCGAGCACAAATTGATCTTCATGGATATGACTGAAAAGCAAATCTTCTCCAATGAAGGTGGGGGAAATCGGAAATCCGATGAGACCTAACACTGCCAAAAGAAAAAGAAATGCTAAAAGTGGATGTTGCCTAACATATCCTTGATAGCCATACAAGCCAAGATCCCCATACCGTTTGGTCATCCAATGAATCAAGAACCAGCCTAGAGTACCAAAGAAAACCACCCCACTGAGGTAAATCCCAATTTCAGTGAGGGCAAAATTTTCATTTTCAGCTATCGCAAGCACCATCCAAAAATGGTTCATCCACAATAGGGTCCAAGCCAATCGAATCGACCTACGCTCAGTAAAGGATTTCAAAACCATCATTAAGGATAGAAAAGCAAATACTAATGGTAAAATTTGATGAAGCCAGGTAGGAAGTACATAACCTTCTACTAATAAGTAGACCCCAATTGCATAGCTTGGAATGAAGTAAAGAAGTAGCGTGCGATACCGAAGAAAATCAAGGTTATGTCCCAAATTTTTTAAGGGTCGGAATATTAATCCTTGAACTACTCGATCTAGGTTCCACTCTTTCAGACTCCAAACATAGACCGAAAGGTAAAGTCGATTTTTCCAGGTACTTCCATCCTTTTTTTCTTTAGGAACAAAGCCATAAAACTGTTCCCGAATCAGGTAACTGACTACCGAAGGGGAAACAAGCAATTGGTAAGTTCGTAGAAACGCATTTCCAGCAAAATGGATCAATGCTAACAGTTCCAAGCCTGCAGCCACCTCAATAAACATGATGCCGATTTGAGTGAGGGAAGCATATCCAATTTGAGTTTTTACGGAAGTTTGTACGCGTGCTATAGTCGTCGACATTACAGCCGTGATTAGACCTATAGAACCAATTAAGATTCGAACGAGTAGCTGATTTTCCCAAAAAGGATACGTTCGTAACAAAAGAAAAACCCCCAAATGCACCGAAAGTGATCCATAGAAAATCGCAGAAGAGGGCGTAGGACCTTCCATGGCACGCGGCAACCAGGAGGAAAAAGGAAATTGTGCCGATTTTGCAGCTGCTGCCAAAAGAAGCATCAAGCCGATGAAGAGGGCAATTCCCGAATGACCGAGTTGCTGATCTACCACCCGTTGCGCATCGGTCAAATCAAGGAAGGTCACGTTGGCATGCCATAGGTGATGGCTTGCCCACATCGCCAAAATCAATCCCACGTCCCCTATGCGGTAAATGGAAAACACCTTAATGGCATTGCGCGAAGGAAGTAGGTTTTTGCGGTAAAAAGCCACCAACAAAAAGGAGGACAATCCCAATACTTCCCATCCAATAAAGAGGGTTTCGAAATTACCTGCCAGAATAGTCAAGTTAAATCCCAAATAAAAGAAGAGTACCGTATTGAAAAACCGCTTGTATCCAGGCTCTCGATGCAAATAATACCTACTGTAAAAGGTAATTAGGAAGGTAAGCATGGCGCCTACGATTAAGTAAACGGCGCTGATCCGATCAAAGAAAAAGTCTATCAAAAACTCAAAATGCTCGTTTTTGAAGAGTATGATTTCTTTAAGATTGAGGTCCTTTCCTCCTTGTAACACCCAGAAAACCAGAAAAACCAAGGTGCACAACAGGTTGATTCCTGCGGTATAAAAGGCGACCCGAGAAAGCCAAGTTTCTTTTCGTTCTGGGACCGCCAAACTAATTAAAAAGCCAAGGAGAGGTATCCCAATCATCAGCTGAATCCAATTTGAAAGTTCCATTAGAGCGAATCGATTAAGTAGACAGGAAGATTTTGTTGGGTGCTCAGCAGCTTGTCTTGCAAGTGATCCAAATGTTCTATTTCGGTCAAAGGAGTGTAGGAAACAAATCTTCTATCCACCCAGCGGAGAAAGTCCCCTGAATTGGGATCAAGGACTACCAGATGTACCCAATTGTTGTTGACCCATTCCAACAAGGCCGGAGAGGAAGT
>JAXISU010000170.1:0-4787 GCA_034680425.1 Cyclobacterium sp. | reverse complement strand
TTCCTTTAGTAATAGGAGAAAGTTCGTTACCATCAATCTTGATGGGTCGTCCCTCTCTTGTTTTAACCACGATAGATGCATAATCTCCTCCAGAAGAGAAGGTAGAGGCATAGTAATTCGGGATGGAAGGGTTGATGTCAACAGGCTTATTCACATAAGGAATAGCCTTACGAACAGGAGTTTCGCAAGCTGCCAAAGAAGCGGCTGCTAAACTGAAACCCATCAACTTTAGGAAATCTCTTCGAGTGGAGCTACCATCTTCGTTTAGGGAACTAGGAAGCTCCGCAAACTCTCTGTCGGCATTTTTTACAAACTCCGGATCGTTGCTAAGTTGCTCGAGCCCTTTCCAGTAGGTTTTTTTAGTTTCCTTCATTTTATTTCTAGGAATGAATTTTCAAAAGGATAAGGAATTAATAGTGGCACTTAGCACACTCTAGACCACCGATGTCTTTCACCTTCAAAGCATCTTTGGAAGTGGAGTGAAGTTGAACCAGTTTGTCGTAATACACATTGCCTTCGGTAGCAATCTCAGTTTGTCTGTGGCAATCAATACACCAACCCATAGTCAATGTACTATGCTGCCCTACTACTTCCATCTCTTGGATTGGACCATGGCAAGTCTGGCATTCCACACCACCCACAGCTACGTGCTGGGCATGGTTGAAGTAAGCCAAATCCGGTAAGTTGTGGACGCGTACCCATTCGATAGGCTGGTTGCTATCCACTGCGTTGTAAATTTTTTGAATCTCTGGAGAGATCCCCTCTTTGCCTCCTACATTTTGAATGTGAGTATGGCAGTTCATACAAATATTGGCGGAAGGGATGTTGGCAGATTTACCAATTTCTACTCCTGTATGGCATTACTGACAAGCAATTTCATATTGTCCAGCGTGAAGTGCGTGAGAAAATGCAATTGGCTGTGCTGGAGCATATCCTTGCTGTACCCCTACGGAATACAACCCGTCAATTGCTGTTTTAGCAGTAAATGCAACCACTAAAGCGGTAACAAGGATGATGACTGCATCACTCTTTAGAATCTTACCGAAATCAGTTTTCTGAGAAACAAATTCTTTATCCTCTTCTGGCAGGTCCTGCTTATTGATGTATTTGGTCAAGACCGTAACAATCAATCCAAGAACTATCAGAATAAGTACTAGAACAAATACCAAAACACCTAGAATGATGCTTAGGTACTCATTTGGAATGCCGGAACCAGCTGCAGCGGCACCATCTCCTGCTGAAGCAGCAGCGTCACCAGCAGCAGCTGCTGCAGGATCTACCTTGTCTCCATGTTCGATGTAGGACAACAAGTTGTCTAAGTCACCATCGCTCAAAAATTCATGAGAAGGCATCACCGTGTTGCTGTACTCCTTGTATAAGGCGTTAGCATAGGCATCCCCTGATGCAATTACAGCTTGTGAATTTTTGATGAAGCTCTTTGCCCAAGCAATTGATTGCCGATCAGTTACGCCTCTGAGTGCAGGGCCTACATTTTTCTGATCAAGCTTGTGGCATTGCTTACAGTTGGCATTAAATACAGTTTTACCAGCTGCAATTGCTTCATCACTGCTTGCCACGGCTGGGTCAGCTGCATAGGCTGATACTCCCACCAACATGAAAAACAGCACTGCCAGTGTCTGGAAATTCAATCGAATCCCTACTAACGAGCGTTTGGATAACATATTATTGCTATTAAATAGTTTAAACGGTTCTCAGTAACCCCCGCAAAGGTACTATGGAGGGTTAATTTTTCAAACAAGAAAGTAGGATTCTAATACAAGAAAAGGGTTCTAAAAAATTGAAACTACCATGCTGTATTTCAGTGAATTAGAAGCTAAATCGGCAACGAAATTTTATTTAGAATAATTATAAATAAAGGATTTTTTTACACCAATGTAAAGTCACCCTCACTTTTTGGATTTACGCCTTTCGCACCTACTTCCTAGGGGCAATAAAATCCTTCCAAAATTTCCAAAGAAATACCTCGTAAAACTCTCGGCTCCCGTTTGTAGAAGCCAAGATTATCCCTAAATTTGCATTCCAATTATTGGTCGCGTGGCCGAGTGGCTAGGCAGAGGTCTGCAAAACCTCGTACAGCGGTTCGAATCCGCTCGCGACCTCTACAAAAAACACCCTTAACGGGTGTTTTTTTTTGACCTTACCTTTGCTCAGTTTGCAACATCAATCCTAACTCAGAAGTGAATACAAAAAAAAACGCCAGCAAGCTGGCGTTTTTCAATTATAAGTTTCAGGCTAGCTTATTTCTTGCCTTCCATCTTTTCTTTCAATTCAGCAAGGGCATCTATGTCGCCAAAGGTCGACTTTTCAGCCTGTGCAGGAAGCTCAGTAGCTTCTTCTTTCTTCTTAGCAGGTGCAGCAGCAGCTTTCTTAGGTGCTTTTGCTTCTTCCTTGAACATTGCTGTATGAGAAAGTACAATACGCTTGTCGTCCTTAGAGAACTCAGTTACTTTGAAATCAACTGATTCACCAACTTCACCCTGGGAACCGTCTTCTTTCTCCAAGTTTTTCACTGTTGCAAAGCCTTCAAGTCCGTAAGGAAGTTCAAGGACTGCACCCTTATCGTTTTTAGAGTTTACGATACACTTGTGTACAGATCCGATAGGGAACAAGGTTTCGAAAGTATCCCATGGGTTCTCTTCCAATTGCTTGTGACCTAGCGCCAATCTTCTGTTTTCTACATCAAGCTCAAGTACAGCTACATCTAGCTCGTCTCCTACTTTTACGAATTCAGATGGATGCTTGATCTTCTTAGTCCAAGACAAGTCAGACACGTGAACCAAACCGTCGATTCCTTCTTCCAACTCAAGGAATAGGCCGAAGTTAGTCAAGTTACGTACCACACCTTTGTGCTTGGTACCTACAGCATACTTAGCAGACATATCACCCTTAGTCCAAGGATCTTCAGTCAGTTGCTTGATGCCCAAAGACATTTTACGCTCGTCCTTATCTAGCGTCAATACCACAGCTTCGATTTCAACACCTACTTTTACAAAGTCAGCAGGGTTTCTCAAATGCTGAGACCAGCTCATTTCAGATACGTGGATCAAACCTTCCACACCTGGAGCCAATTCCAAGAATGCACCGTAATCTGCTACGTTTACAATCTTACCTTTTACTCGAGAACCAACCTCTAGGCTAGAGGCCAAGGAATCCCAAGGATGAGCGCTCAATTGCTTCATGCCCAAAGAAATTCTTCGCTTGTCGTCATCGAAGTCAAGTACCACAATCTGAACCTTCTGGTCAAGCTGCAATACTTCTTCTGGATGGTTGATACGACCCCAAGAAATATCGGTGATGTGAAGTAGACCATCTACACCTCCCAAATCGATGAATACACCGAAGTTGGTCATGTTTTTGATCACACCTTCCAATACCTGACCTTTCTCTAGGTTGTTTAGGATCTCTGCTTTTTGCTTCTCTAGATCTTTTTCGATCAATACTTTGTGAGAAACAACTACGTTATCATTAGTGTGGTTGATTTTAACCACCTTAACTTCCATTTTCTTACCTACATAGATATCGAAATCACGGATAGGCTTCACGTCGATTTGAGAACCTGGCAAGAAGGCTTCTACACCGTAGATATCTACGATCAAACCACCCTTGGTTCTTCTCTTCACTAGACCTTCGATTACGCTGTCATTTTCCAATGCAGCTTCAATGTCAAGCCATGCACGAACAATCTTGGCCTTCTTACGGGATAGAATCAACTGACCCAAAGCATTTTCTTGCTCTTCGATAAATACATCTACCTCATCGCCTACTTTGATTCCGGCAACGTCACGGAATTCAGAAAGTGGTACTAGACCATCTGACTTGAAACCGATGTTGATGATGACATCCTTGTCGTTTACTCCTACTACAACTCCTTTGATCACTTCTTTTTCAGTGATCTCACTCAAGGTACCTGCATACATGGCTTCCATTTGAGCGCGTTGCTCCTTAGAATAGCCATCTCCGAATCCTTTCGTGCTGAAATCGTCCCAGTTAAATTCTTTTGTACTAGACATAATAATATGACTCTGATTGACCCGCTTCCCTAGAGTCAAGGGGAAGGAGTTTTTGGGTTAAAACTTAGCGATTGGAACTTCCAAAACGCCCCATTCACTTGAATGGACTGCAAAGGTAAGGGTTTTCTTGAATTGGAAATAAATCCAGAAGAAAATTAGTACATGCCCGAAGCCACCTGTATCTTGGAATTTAATGCGATACCGCTTAAAATTGAGTTCAAAAAATAAGCCCCGACACGAAATCGGGGCTTGCAAGCAAAGAGTGAAAGATTTTTTACGAAGCCAAATCTAACAAAGAAATTCGAATGCTCAAGTTTTTTCAATGGATCTATACCGTCTATGCAGCACTCCTCTTTTTCGTGCTCATGCTGCTTGTTGGCCTATTTGTCCTTATCCCCTTGCTGATTCATCCGCGCGGAGATATTATTTCCTTTGTATTTATTCGCTTCTGGATAGGCGCCTGGTCTTTTTTGACAGGGGTTCGTTACGAAGTGCATGGACGGGAGCACATTGACCTGAAGCAGTCCTACATCTACATCTTTAACCATCGCTCTAACCTCGACGCACCCTTAATTCCTATGGTAATCCCTCACCGGGTACGTGCCATCGGCAAAAAGGAACTATCCAAAGTCCCGATTTTTGCTACGGTAGTAAGCAAACTGGCCATATGGGTGGATCGAAGCAATCCCGTGTCCAGGCATAAAGGTTTGGAGAAACTGACCGCACTACTCAAAAAAGGAATTTCCGTAGTCGTCG
>JAXISU010000169.1:0-4797 GCA_034680425.1 Cyclobacterium sp. | reverse complement strand
TATGACTGAGTAAAACCCCCTGATTTTCAACCAGCGCTGGAAAGTCCGCCCAGTTGACAAACCAATTCGATCCTTGATTAATCAATTGAGGAGCAGTCCATTGCTTTTCCGGATTCAATTTGGAATAATACAGCTCCGCAGTGGTGTCATTCTCCATCGTCACCCAAGAAATGTAAAGGGCAGAATCACCTGCAAAAAGGCTAGGCAATGCTGCATTTTCCATTTTTGGAAAAGGAATGGACTCCAATTCAATCAATTCGGGAGTGGTTGGCTTGCAAGACCAAACCCACATAAGGAGCAAAAGACTGGAGATTGAAAGTTTCCTCATGGCTTGCTTTGAATAAGTTCCTCAATACTTTTTACATTTTTCCATTCCACTAATCCCACCTGACGAAAAACCTCTTTTCCTTGTGAATCGAGCACAAGCGTGGTAGGAAGTGCATATATTTCAAAATCCGCCAAAGATCCTTGGACAAACCGGCTTAAGTTTAAACCAGTTTGGTGCCTGCTTTCAAAGGCTTGAATTTGTTCCAAATCCTCCTCAGAGGCAAAAATAAATTGGGTATCGTCTTGTTGAAGATTAGGAAGTGCATTCTTTAGTTCTGGGAATTCTGCAAGACAGGGTTTGCACCAAGTAGCCCAAAAATGAAGTACGGTCCATTTTTTATCTTCTGTTTGGAGGCCAAACTCTTCCCCATTTGCTAATTGAAATCGTGCTGAGGCTCGATTAGATGAAAGTTCTTTTGTAGCGGCTGTGCTTTCGGAAGGATTTTTGGATTGACAACTTCCCCAAAAAAGGAAAGATCCAACGAGTAGCCCAAGCATCCCTCGGGTAGAATTTGACAATACGGTTGATTTCATAAGGAAATGGAGTAGACCAGCAACCAAATTTAAACTTTAAACCTAGCAAGAGAGGAAATATGGAAAAATTTTCAGTCAGAATCTGGCCTAAAATTGGATCGATTTCGTTTAATTTCCGCCTTGACTTTTTTGTCTTTTAGGCGATCCTCACGTGCTGCCTTACTGGGTCGAGTTACTTTCCGTACCTTCTTTTTTTGAAAGGTAGCAATTAGCAAATCGTGGAATTTACGAATCACTAACTCCTTATTTTGAAGCTGGGAGCGGGTTTCTTGACAAGTAAGTTGCACACATCCCGATTGATCAACCTTGGTTGGATTTTTTTGAATGAAAGTCAATTTCTCCTCTTCCGTCAAAATTTGTGATTGCATCAGGTCAAATTTGAGCTGCACCTTCGTTTCTACCTTATTCACATGCTGCCCTCCTGCTCCACCAGAACGTGAAGTGAGAAAGTCCAGCTCAGGTAAAAAATCACCACGCTTGATTCGAGATTGTAGGGAATTGACGGACATCAGAAAAAATGAGTTAGAACTTTAGAAACACTAGGGATTTTTGATTTGTTCAAATCAAGGAAGCATTCCGTACCTTTGCATCGTGTTGACTCATTTGGGTCAACCTTCTAGTGTCCCCTAATGGACCTTTACTCCATTAACCACTACCCTATGAAAACAAAACCTCGAGTTGTCGTCGGCCTATCGGGCGGCGTAGATAGCAGTGTCGCTGCCAAACTTTTAATTGACCAAGGCTACGAAGTCATTGGCATGTTCATGAAAAACTGGCACGATGAGTCGGTTACCATTTCGAACGAATGCCCTTGGCTAGAGGATTCTACCGACGCAATGCTTGTCGCCGAAACCCTCAACATCCCCTTTCAAGCCATCGATCTGAGTGCGGAATACCAGGAGCGGATCGTAGACTACATGTTTGCCGAATACAGCGCCGGCCGTACGCCCAATCCAGACATCCTCTGCAACCGAGAAATCAAATTTGACATCTTCCTCAAGGCCGCCATCCAATTGAAGGCCGACTTTGTGGCCACAGGACATTACTGCCAGAAAGGGGAATTCATGCAAGAAGGTAAGCCCACCTACCAACTGCTTGCCGGTGCGGATGCCAACAAGGATCAAAGCTACTTTCTCTGCCAACTGTCCCAAGAGCAATTGGCAAAGGCCTTATTTCCTATCGGCCATCTCCAAAAATCTGAAGTTCGGGAGATCGCAAAGCAAGCAGGCTTGATTACCGCCGAAAAGAAAGACTCCCAGGGACTTTGCTTTATTGGAAAAGTGCGGCTGCCTGACTTCCTACAGCAACAACTCAAGCCCAAAACGGGGAAGATCATTCAAATCCCTGAAGAACTACCTGCATATCAAAACCAACTTGTTCCAGCGGGAATCCCTCCTCAAGATTGGTCGCATGAGCAGTTGGACTTAATCTGTACCCCCATTACTTACACTCCTACACAAGGAAAGGTCCTCGGCGAGCACCGCGGAGCGCATTACTTCACGGTAGGGCAGCGCAAAGGGCTGCAGGTAGGTGGTACGGGCAAACCCCTGTTTGTGATTGCTACCGATACACTAGAAAACGTCATTTACACCGGTTTGGGGGAAGAACATCCTGGTTTAAACCGATTTGGACTTTTTGTACCCCAAGATCAAGTGCATTGGATTCGGGAGGATCTCCGACTACAGCCTGGGGAATCAGCTGTCTATTCCGCTCGAATTCGCTACCGACAACCCCTTTCCAAAGCTACCCTCATTCAATACACTCATGGCCTCTATGTGGTCTTTGAACATGCACAAAAAGGAATTGCTTCTGGGCAATTTGTAGCCTGGTACCAAGGAAATGAATGCATCGGATCGGGAACGATTGATTAACAAGTTCGACCACAAGATGCTA
The DNA here is from genome assembly GCA_034680425.1 of Cyclobacterium sp. Taxonomy (GTDB): domain Bacteria; phylum Bacteroidota; class Bacteroidia; order Cytophagales; family Cyclobacteriaceae; genus Algoriphagus. The sequence continues at coordinate 2,043 of JAXISU010000169.1, read as the reverse complement.
CCCATCCTATTTGAAGACGAGCAACTCGTCGTCATCGACAAACCAGCTGGACTATTGGTGCACCGCACCAATCAAGCCTACGGGGAAGAAGAAAATGCCTTGATTCAACTCCGAGACCAGTTGGGTACTTGGGTAGCTCCCGTGCATCGCCTAGATCGAGCCACCAGCGGCTGTCTTTTATTTGCAAAAAACGAACAAGTCCTTCCCTCTCTCAAGGCCTTGTTTATGGACCGAACGATCGAAAAAAGATACCTCTGCATCGTGAGAGGGATTCCTGCGCAACCCGAGGGCCTGATTGATCATCCGCTGACGAGTGAACGCTCCGGCAAACTCCAAGAAGCACAAAGTAAGTACCGCGTGTTACGGGAATCCGAGCAAGCCTTTGACAGCACAGGGCGCTACCCTACCAGTCGCTACAGCTTGCTGGAAGTAGAATTGCTTACTGGAAGAACGCATCAAATACGTAGGCACATGGCACATATCCGGCACTACATTCTTGGGGATCGCAAGCATGGGGACAATAAGCAAAACACGTATTTCGAAACCCATTTTGGCTTGCAAAATCTGCTTTTGCATTCTTGGAAATTGGGTTTTACTCCGCCCTACTCGACTGATCCCATACAATTAGTTTGTCCACCTCCTGCTCATTTTTCAAGTGTAGCAACACGGCTTGGTTGGCACCTGAATGAATTGAAGTAATGTGCAGGATTGAATTCAAAATTTAATTTACTTTAGTATCCAATACTTTTCCTCGATATGAAAAAACACCTGTTGATTTTATCTGCTGTACTTCTTGGCAGCTCTCCACTCCTCGCTCAAAAGCAGGATGTTGAAAAAAAATTTTCTTCCGAAAAAGCTATTTCTCAATTTACCTATTTGGCATCAGATGAGCTGAAGGGACGAGATCCAATCCGCCCGGAAATGAAATTAGCGTACACATTCATCGCACAGGAACTTGAAAAAGCAGGTGCGAAGCCAGTCCCTGGGGGCAATGGATACTACCAAGATATTCCCTTCAATTTATCCTCTCCTCCTACCAAAGGATCTGTCCAATTGGGTAATTTTTCCTTTTCCCAAGGACAAAACCTCTTGGTCTTGGACGGCCGCTCCTTCTCTGGCAACTACGAAGTAGTGGATGTAGGCTTTGGATCAGCAGAAGAATTTGCAGGCAAAGACCTCAAGGGAAAGATTGCAATCACCAATGTGGGAGCACCTAACAAATTCAGCCCGAATCAATTGTTTTCTGAAGGCCGAGCAAAGGCTGTTCGTGCCAAAGAAGCTGGAGCCCTGGCTTTGATCGAACGATTCAATGTTCCTTCTGTGCCATGGCAATTGGTTTCCGGATTTCTGAATAGACCTCAAATGGGAATGGATCAGGGTGAGGCAAGCAACCTTCCTTACTTATGGGTAGAAGATGTGAAAAACCAGTTGACAGGTACCAACTTGGGCAATGCTACGGTAGCTGTAGAAGGAAAAGTAAACCGCAAAATCGATGGCAAGAATGTCTTGGCCTGGGTTGAAGGATCCGATCCTGCATTGAAAAATGAATTCATTCTCCTTTCGGCCCACTATGACCACGTAGGTGTAGGAACCCCAGATGAGACTGGTGATTCGATTTACAACGGTGCTCGAGACAATGCTGTTGGAACCGTGGCTGTACTCAATGCAGCGCAGTACTTTGCTAAAAACCCTCCCAAAAGATCCATCCTTTTTGCCCTATGGACAGCCGAGGAGAAAGGCTTGCTCGGCAGTGCCTATTTTGCAAACAATCCGTTGATTCCCTTGAATCAAATCGTATACAACCTAAACATCGACAATGCGGGTTACAACGATACCTCCATCATCACCGTGATTGGTTTGGGTAGAACCAGTGCGGACTATTTAATCAACGAGGCTGTTGCAGAGTTTGGATTGACTGCCAAGGCGGATCCTTCTCCCGAGCAAGGGCTGTATGACCGCTCGGACAATGTCAACTTCGCGCGTAAGGGAATTCCTGCTCCCAGCTTTACCCTTGGCTTCACTGCCTTTGATGATGAGATCAAT
>JAXISU010000168.1:0-4817 GCA_034680425.1 Cyclobacterium sp. | reverse complement strand
TTGCTAGACACAGGGCTTCAATTTAAAGACCTGTTCAGCTCCATGTTTGAAATGGGGGCTGATGAAGACGAGGATTTTGAAGAGGAGGAAGACGATTCCTAATTCAAAATCAGAGGACCACTTTCGAATCTAGTAGCAATCACAGATCTGCTGCTAGATTCGTTATATTTGTGAGATGGCCGAAAATCAACTTCCGGAGGCATTTGAATTGCAAATGCAGGCACTACTCGGGCCTGCAGAGTTTGCTCTATTTCAAGAAGGATTGGAGCGCCCAACGCAAACTTCCATCCGGCTCAACCAGAATAAGCCGATAGAAATTTCCTTTCCAAAACGACCCATTCCCTGGGCTCAAGACGGCTATTTTTTAGAAGAGCGGCCGAGTTTCACGGGAGACCCTAGCTTTCATGCTGGAGCCTACTATGTGCAAGAGGCCTCTTCCATGTTTATCTCCCACATCCTGGAATCCCAGCAGATCCCAAAGGGAATCTACCTCGATTTGGCGGCTGCCCCTGGTGGAAAAAGCACTTTGCTCTCCAGTTACCTGGGTGAAGAAGGCCTCTTGGTGGCCAATGAAGTGATTGCGGCCCGTACGCAAATTCTCAAGGAAAATGTGATTAAGTGGGGCTTAGGGAATACGCTTGTGAGTAACAATGACCCCGAACATTTTTCTCCTCTGGATGGATTTTTCGATCTGGTGCTGGTGGATGCGCCTTGCTCAGGGGAAGGAATGTTCCGCAAAGATCCCCAGGCCCGAGCGGAGTGGTCTCCCGAACATGTCAACTTGTGCTCTGCTCGACAAAAGCGCATTGTGGACAAGGCAGGAGAATTGGTCAAGGGAGGGGGCTATTTGCTTTACTCCACCTGCACTTTCAACGAAAAGGAAAACGAAGAGATCCTTCGCTTTTTAACCGAGGAGTTTGCGTTTGAACCCGTACGCATCCACTTAGATCCGAGCTGGGGCATCGTGGAAACGGAAGTGAGTACCGCTGACGGGACCTTTTATGGCTACCGGTTTTTTCCGCACAAGGTGGCGGGAGAGGGGTTTTTCATCACTGTATTGCGAAGACCGGAAGAGACATACACGCAAGTGGCTCCTGCCAACAAGGAGTTCAAACACCATAGCCTCAAACGCGTGGGGGATAAGGAATCCGCTGCACTTGAACAGGAAGTTGGGGGAGAGGGGTCCGGCAAATTTTACCTGCTGCAGGATGCTTATTTCCGAATGCATGGGGAGTATAGCCGTGAACTGGAAAAGCTAGCCCAGGTGCTGAGTGTGCGGTATTTCGGTGTGGAGCTAGGTAAAAAACAGGGAAAAGAATGGATTCCCAGCCACGAATGGGCCTTGTCTTCCCTACCCAAAAAAGCGTTTCCCCAGCAGGAGTTATCCACAGCCGAAGCTTTGGATTTTTTACGAAAAAAGGAGCAGGTTTTTGGTGAGCTCCCTCTAGGATGGGTCCTACTTACCTATCAGAAACTTCCCTTGGGATGGATTAAGAATTTGGGTAACCGGGTAAACAACTATTACCCCAAGGAATGGCGGATTCGAAACTAAAAACAGCTGTCTCAAACCGCCTTTTTGAAATTAATTATCGACTACGCGCCAAGAAAAAGGCAGCGCTTACTAACTTAGAAGACTAGTCCAACGCCACAGATTCCATGCTTAAAAAACAGCGATACGAAGCCTTTATCCAGCATTTTTCGGAAAATATGCCCGTGGCAGAGACGGAACTGGAATACGACAATCCTTTCCAGCTCTTGGTAGCCGTGGTGCTTTCCGCCCAATGCACCGACAAGCGGGTCAATATCGTCACCCGAGAACTTTTCAAGCATTTTCCAACCGCAGAACACCTCGCAGCGACACACTTTGATGAACTTTTTCCCTACATCCGTACCGTATCCTATCCCAACAACAAAACCAAACACCTGATTGGGCTTGGGAAAATGCTACTTTCAGACTTTGGGGGGGAAATCCCTTCGACTGTAGAAGAGCTGGTTAAGCTACCGGGCGTGGGGAGAAAAACAGCCAATGTGATCACTTCCGTGATTTGGCAGCAACCCAATATGGCGGTGGACACACACGTGTACCGGGTATCCAGACGCTTGGGGCTAGTGCCTTTAACCGCCAAGACTCCCCTAGAAGTTGAAAAGCAATTGGTCAAGCATTTGCCCAAGGAGCACATTCACAAGGCACACCACTGGTTGATTCTCCACGGACGCTACACTTGCCTCGCAAGAAGTCCCAAATGCAGTGCTTGTGCAATCACACACCTGTGCAAATACTTTGAAAAAATGAACAAAACTGTGGATAAGTCCTGAAAGACGCGGAGCTAAATCCTAGTTTTCTTCCTTATTCCGAGGCCGGTAACCCGAATCTTTAAACAACTTTTTTGCGTCCGATTCACGCATGAGTTCGGGCAGCGAAAGATCCTGCTGGATCGCATATTCCTCCACAATGTTCCATCCTATCCAACGGCCAATCCGACCAGGTGCATCCGCGCTGATGGCATCTGTGCTTGGTGCCTCCCCAATGTACTTTCTAATCTCGAAGGGATTAGTTTCAAACAACAATTCGTTTTCAATAAAATGCGTCCAAATAAGGTCTTCATTGTCCCAGCAGGCCTGAATTTGTTCGGGCGTATACCCGATCAGGTATTGATCCGAAGTGCAGGGAAGGATGGATTTGACAAAATGGTAAGCCTTTCCGTAGTAGATCATTTCCGCTAGGAGCGTATTGTCTTTGGAATCGATTTCATTGTAGCGGGAAGAAATCGCCAACACAATCATGGGCACCAAGTACTTCCGTTCGTATCGAGAAGCGATATACTTAGGCAAATCCGGCTGGAATGCATGGTCGCTTGGCAAGAAATAATCCAAGCCAATCACCAAGATGTCTTCTTCTACCAAGAGATCAATACCAAATCCAGACACATAGGTGTATACCTTGGGTTCCTTAAAGTCGGGGTAGTAGCTTTTCAAATAGGCAAATGCCTGCTCAAGCTCCACTTTGATGTCGGAAATGTCTGCAAATTCTTTGGCAACGGCCGCATTCAAGGCCTGAAATGCAGAGTCCTGATTTGCGCGTAGCAGTTCCTGAGTCAAGGAATCTGCATGGGGATACGTCCCCTTCTCCATCACCTTATCCGCTATTTCAGGGTATTTTTCCAATAGGAAACCAAGCTCTTCGGCACTCTTTGCTGCAAAAAATTCTTGTTCCAAACGATGAATTTCCAAGTTTGTCCGGCCCTCCAATCGCTCCTCGTCTAGGGTGCAGGTGGTGTCTGAAGATTGACAAGAGATAAGACCTAAGAAGACTACAAGAAAGAGAAGTGGTCTAAGCATGCATGGGATTTTTGGCAAGTTAACGAAAGCAATACAAAACTGCATGGGCCGTGACCCCGGAAAAAGGCTATGATTTAAGGCCAAACCCAGACCTAATTGGTTTGAAATGAGGACACAAAAGGAAGTCCATTTCGCTCAAATCTGTCCATACATTTGGTATAATTAAGAATTAAACGGATTTTTATCCATTAGATTCTTCTACACCCTAAAGAATTCCATTTTCACGATGAAGTCTTTTCACAAATTTACCTACTTTTTAGTACTACTTTGCTTCTGGGCCTTTGCTCCAACTTTCGTTTTTGCGCAGCAAAATGTGGACCTCAACACCATACGAGTAGATCAACTTAGTGATGATCAAATCGAGGAGCTCGTGAAGCGCGCGCAAGATGCGGGGCTAAGCAGCACGGATTTCTTGATGATGGCACAAATGCGGGGCATGCCTTCGGGGGAAGTAGAAAAACTTCGAAACAGAATTGAGGGTTTGGCTACAGGATCTAGCAAGTCCAGATCCACGAATGTATCAAAAAGAGCTGCTCGCGAACAAATAGACATCAATGACATTACCAGAGGCCTGATGGAAACACAGGAGTTGATGGAAGAGGAAAAAGCGGATTCCTTGCTTTTTGGGAGCTCCTTGTTTTTTCAAAAGAATCGAAAACTAAGCTTTGAGCCGAGCCTAAACCAGGCCACTCCCAAAAATTACATTCTTGGACCAGGAGACCTCATCTATGTAGATATCTACGGACAATCTGAGAAATATTACGAGGCAACCGTCAACCCAGAAGGTTCCATTTTATTGGATAACATCGGCTTGATTGCGGTATCTGGTAAAACCATTGAAGCAGCAGAAGGAATCATCAAAAACCGAGTAGCGTCCTTTTACACCGGGCTTTCTGGCGCTAATCCTCAGACATTTTTGCAAGTCACTTTAGGGAATGTCAAAACCATCAAGGTGCACATTTTGAATGAAGTTCGCTTGCCCGGAACCTTCACCTTGAGTGCCTTTTCCACGGTATTCAATGCCCTCTATGCGGCTGGAGGACCTTCAGACAAGGGAACTTTGCGCGCCATCCAGCTCATCCGAAACAATAAAAAAATCGCTGAAATTGATGTGTACGACCTACTCATCAAGGGTACAGCCAATTTGGATGTGCAACTCCAAGATCAAGATGTGATCCTAGTCAACCCTTATCTCGCTCGAGTGAAGGTGATGGGGGAAGTTAAGCGCCCCTTAGTTTTTGAGGTGACGCCTGAGGACAACCTAGAGGACATCCTTCGCTTTGCAGGGGGATTTACTGACTTGGCTTTTAAGGATCGCATTTCCATCTCTCGTATCACCGGAAATCAACGCTCCATTTCGGATGTATATCAAAACCAACTGGGACTTTTTAACCTGAAGGGAGGAGATGAGGTCACTGTAGGAAGAATTATTGACCGCTACACCAACCGAATTCAAATTAAAGGAGCAGTCTTTAGGC
>JAXISU010000167.1:0-4869 GCA_034680425.1 Cyclobacterium sp. | reverse complement strand
TTCTTCACGGAGATGGGGATTTTTTTTATTTTCGGGAATGAATATTTTCCCAAGAATGCTTCGCTTTTTCCTGCTCCTTCCCCTGTTTTTTCTCCTTTCTTTCTTTGGATATGGGCAAGGGCAACCTACGGTATTGATTGCGTACTACAGCCAATCGGGAAACACCAAAGCCATGGCACAAGCTGTGGAGGAGGGGGCAAAATCGGTAGCAGGTGTTCGGGTGCTAATGCTTTCCATCGATCAGGTGAGCACTAAAGAGCTGCTCGAAGCCGATGCGATTCTGGTAGGCTCGCCGGTCTACAATGCCAACGTGGCCCCAGCCGTGCAGGGATTTATCAATGCTTGGCCTTTTGAAGGGCGTCCGCTAAAAAATAAGTTAGGCGCGGCCTTTGTGACGGGTGGAGGGATGTCGATTGGGGAGGAATTGGTGCAGCTGAATCTGTTGCATTCCATGCTGATTCATGGGATGTTGGTACTTGGTGGAGCGGAGACTGAAGCGGCCTTTGGTGCTTCAGCGATCACGGGGGAAGCTCCATTTCAAACTGGAAAGGTGGAGGAGCAATTTTTGGTTAAGGGGAGAGGGCTTGGGAAGCGGGTAGCAGAAATGGCAGTATTCCTTAAAAAATAGGGAGCTAGACCTAGACTTTCGTTTTTGACAAAAGACGTACTGCACTTCCCCAACAAATCTCGAAGCTTCTTGTTCTTAGCGTGAGGAAAGAGAATTCTGTTGGTATTTTACCTTGGTTTGGAGTTAGGCCAAACGTAAATCGAATTTTAAATTTGTTGAAAAATAGTATGCATGCAGACTATTTTATATTTTGGCAGTACAAATGGACGGAAAGCAATTGATTCAGGAGCAAAAAATAGGGCAAAAAAAAACCCGATCTAGGAAGACCGGGTTTGTGGTGATAAGTGGACTCGAACCACCGACTCACGGATTTTCAGTCCGATGCTCTACCAACTGAGCTATATCACCATCCTTTTAAGTGTTGCAAATGTAGAAAAATGAGGATTCTCTACAAATCCTTTTCAGAAAAAATAGACCCAAATTTTATAAAAACTAGTTAATCCGATCAATATGAGCATTTTACCACAACTCGCGTTTGTCCTAATTCTGGGTGTTGCGGGCTTTATTTTGGCTAAAAGGATCCAATTTCTTCGACGAAACATCCTGCTCGGTAAGGCGGAAACCCGAAATGACCAACCCGAAAATCGGTGGAAAGCCATGCTTCTTGTTGCTTTGGGTCAGCAAAAAATGTTCAAGCGCCTGGTGCCCGCATTTTTACATGCCCTGATTTATGTAGGATTTCTAGTAATCAACTTGGAGGTTCTGGAGTTTGTACTTGACGGACTATTGGGCACTCACCGTCTCTTTGCTCCAGTCTTAGGAGGACTGTATACGGTAGCGATTAATGTATTTGAAATTTTAGCCGTTGCGGTATTGGTCTCTTGTGTTGCTTTTTTGGTGCGGAGAAACGTGATGAAAGTGGAGCGCTTTACCAAGCCCGAACTGAAGGGCTGGGCGGCCCTGGACGCCAATTTGATCCTTGTGATCGAAATCATCCTGATGTTTGCCATTCTAACCATGAATGCTACCGATCAGATTTTGGCTGTCCGAGGAGACGCACATTACCTAGTTCTTGGCCCGCTTTTCTTCAGTAGTTTTCTTCAGCCACTCTTTGAAGGCCTTTCAACTCCTGCTTTGGTGGCTATCGAGCGTTTCGCTTGGTGGTTTCACATTGCCGGCATTTTGGCTTTTGCGGTTTACGTGACCTATTCCAAGCACCTGCATATTTTCTTGGCCTTTCCCAATACTTGGTATTCGAATCTAAAGCCAAAGGGAGAAATGGTAAATATGCCTGAGGTGACCCAAGAAGTGAACATGATGTTGGGAATACCTACTGAGGCCCCTGCCGAAACTCCTGCTGAAATTGGGAGATTTGGAGCCAAAGACATCAATGACCTGAGTTGGGTGAACGTGCTCAATGCCTACTCCTGTACCGAGTGTGGTCGCTGTACGTCCGAATGTCCAGCAAATTTGACGGGCAAAAAACTCTCTCCACGAAAGATCATGATGGATGTTCGGGATCGAGCCGAAGAGGTAGGCAAAAGCCTAGATGCGGGTGGCCCAGGTCTTGCAGACGGGAAGTCACTCTTGGGAGACTACATCAGCAAAGAAGAGATCAACGCCTGCACCAGCTGCAATGCCTGTGTGGAGGCTTGTCCCATAAATATTGACCCGCTTTCCATTATCTTACAGATGCGTCGCTATGTGGCCATGGAAGAATCAGGCACTCCAGCGCAGTGGAATTCGATGTTCCAAAATATGGAAACGAGTTTCTCCCCTTGGAAATTTAGTCCATCTGACCGATTCAATTGGTCCGAAAAAGTAAAAGAAGAAGAAATGAAGTAAGGGATGCCTGAAAGCCGATTTTGTCTTGCATCTTGTATCTAACGTCTAGTAGCTAAAAACATGTCTACCTACCAAGTTCCTACCATGGCCGAAATGGCCGCCAACTCCCAAACACCTGAGGTTCTCTTTTGGGTGGGTTGTGCAGGATCCTTTGATGAGCGCTACAAAGCGGTGACCCAGGCTTTTGTCAAAATATTGAATAAAGTAGGCGTAAGCTTTGCCGTCCTGGGTCCAGAAGAAGCCTGTACAGGTGATCCTGCTCGACGAGCAGGCAATGAATTTCTTTTCCAAATGCAGGCCGTGGCCAACATCCAAGTGATGAATGCCTACGAAGTCAAAAAAGTAGTGACCGCCTGTCCTCACTGCTTCAATACCATCAAAAACGAATACCCTGCCTTGGGAGGCAACTACGAAGTGATTCACCACTCTGAGTTTCTCCAGCAGCTCATCAACGAAGGGAAAGTGACCCTTCAAGGAGGAGGGGAGTTTAAGGGTAAAAAAATCACCTTCCACGATTCCTGTTACCTAGGTCGTGCCAATGGGGTCTATGAAGCTCCACGGGAAGTAATCAAAGCCTTGGATGTGGAACTGGTAGAAATGAAGCGCTGCCGTACCAAAGGACTATGCTGTGGAGCTGGGGGTGCACAAATGTTTAAAGAGCCAGAACCGGGGAAAAAAGACATCAATATCGAGCGTACGGAAGAGGCCTTGGCTACAGGAGCATCCACCATTGCCGTGGGCTGCCCTTTCTGCCTGACGATGATGACCGATGGCGTAAAAAATAAGAATCGTGAAGCCGATGTTCAGGTGGTAGACCTCGCTGAGCTCCTTGCCAAGAATATGGGAATTTAATTTCTAGATTTGAATCCAAAAGACCCTTTTTGTCGTTATGCAGAGAGGGTTTTTCTTTGAAGAATAATTACATCACCATGTACCTTCCCTTTGACCAGCTACCAGACAGTTCACGGGTCTGGGTTTACGTTTCATCTCGCAGTTTTACCCCTGCCGAACAGGCCTTGATTCATTCAGGCTTAACGGATTTTTGTGGGGAATGGGCGACCCATGGCAATGGGATGCCTACTTCTTTTGCGATTTTGTACGAGCAGCTCATCGTGCTTGCTGTGGATGAAAGCCAGTTGGGAGCTTCGGGCTGTTCCATCGATTCCTCCGTGCGGGCCCTACGAAATTTGGAGCAGCACCTAGGTGTCAATTTGGTGGATCAAGGCAAACTCACCTTGCGAGATCAAGCAGGTCAGCTCAAGGTCCTGCCGGCACTTGGGATCAAATCCAGAATTAGTAGCGGGGAAATCACTTCAGATCTTGAGGTGATTCAACCCCAAATTCACACCAAAGCAGACCTTTCGGACCTTTGGCTCCCGCTGTCAAAAAGTTGGCTGAGCACCTATTTTCCAAATTAAATCCCCATATTCACCTCTAGACTTCACTTGCTGACCAATGAAATCCATTTTTTCTGCACTGGCTCTTTTTACGTTGCTCCTGCTTGGGTCCTGCAAAAGCCTTTTTGAAAAAGGCAATGAGCAATACCTCTCAGGTCAATACCAGTATGCCATTTCTACCTTCAGCCAGGTCTTAGCCAAGGACTCCAGCAACCTATCTGCCCGTCGACTGCTTGCGGAAAGTTACCGCCTTTCCAATCGCATTGAAGCCTCCTTGCCGCATTACCAAAGATTGGCCAAGGAAGATCCCAATTACAACACCTATTTTTTCTTGGGTCAAAGTTTGAAGGCCAATCAAAAATGGGAGGAGGCTAAGCTTGCCTTTGAAGCTGCTGCTGCGGCCACTTCTGACGATCGCCTTCAAGCGCGTGCCAAGCAAGAGTTGGCAACACTGCCTAAAGTGAAAGAGATTACCGATTACTACGCCAACTACCAGTTGGTCAACTACAACGAATTGAATAGTGCAGGTGCTGATTATTCACCTGTGATTAGTGAGGATTTCCTCTATTTCACTTCGGGGAGGGCTTCTTCTCGACTCTATCCCGCTACCGGAACGGGCTACCATCAACTCTTTCGGGCCCGAGCCCAAGGACTAAAGGTGGATGCTGCTGGGGTGGAGCTCCTACCAGAATTTGAAAATGAAGAAGGCCTCAATCAAGCGGCCTTGGCCATCAGCCCTGATGGAAATACGCTAATTTATGCTCGAGGAAATTCCACCTCTTCAAAGGATTATCCTGAGACCATGCTCTTCGTGTCCTACTTTAGAGGCGCGGGATTTACCCAGCCCATCTGGATGCCGGTCAATGAGGAAGACACTTGGTGGAATTCTACTCCAGCTTTTTCTAGTGATGGCACGGAACTCTACTTTGCTTCCAATCGACCTGGAGGCTTTGGAGGAATCGATTTGTACAAGGCGACCAAACTTGCCAATGGGGATTTTGGCAATGCCGTAAATCTCGGATCGACCATCAATACTGCAGGCAACGAATTGTTTCCTCG
>JAXISU010000166.1:0-4880 GCA_034680425.1 Cyclobacterium sp. | reverse complement strand
CATGAACCGAACCTACACGCGGGCCTGGTACCTGGATCGTGTACGTGCCATTCGCGAGATCTTAGGCGAAGACTGCGGGATTTCTTCCGACATGATTGCTGGCTTTTGCTCCGAAACGGAAGCAGAACACCAAGACACCTTAAGTTTGATGGACTTCGTGAAATACGACTTCTCGTACATGTTCTACTACTCCGAACGTCCCGGCACCCTGGCTGCCAAAAAATATGCCGATGATATCCCCTTGGAAATCAAAAAAAGAAGGTTGGCAGAAATCATCGATAAGCAGGCCGAACTCTCTACAGCTCGCAACTTGCTAGATGTAGGGCAAGAACAAGTAATCCTTATTGATGGCACCTCCAAGAAGTCTGCCGAGGAACTGCGTGGAAGAAACTCTGCTAACAAGGTAGTCATCGTAACTTCAGAAGGACTGAAGGTGGGTGATTATGTGCGCGTCAAAATCACTGAAAGCTCCAGAGGCACCCTGTTTGGAACTGTACTAGAAATTAACCCCAGCAGCCTCGCATGATCACTGCCCAAGAAATTCAATCGGTCAAGCAACGGTTTGGAATCATAGGCCATAGTCCCCTGCTCAATCATGCCATTCAGGTGGCGATGCAAGCGGCACCTACTGAGATGACTGTGCTGATCACTGGCGAAAGTGGAAGTGGTAAGGAAAGTTTTTCCAAAATCATCCACTCCCTCTCCCTTCGTAAGCATGGCAAATTCATTGCTATCAACTGTGGAGCCATCCCGGAGGGCACCATTGATTCCGAATTGTTTGGTCACGAGAAAGGATCCTTTACAGGCGCCCATGAGGCTCGAAAAGGGTACTTTGAAGTTACAGATGGTGGTTCAATTTTCTTGGATGAAATTGGAGAGATGCCCCTAGGTACTCAAGCCAGACTTCTTCGCGTACTAGAAAATGGAGAATTCATCAAAGTGGGCTCCTCCAAGGTGCAGAAAACCAACGTCCGCGTGATCACGGCCACCAATGTCAACTTGATCAAGGCTGTAGAAAAGGGAAAGTTCAGAGAAGATCTCTATTACCGCTTGAATACCGTTCCCATCTTTGTTCCCCCACTACGGGAGCGCGGGGAGGACATGCTGCTGCTGTTCAGAAAGTTTACGGGTGATTTCTCAGAGAAATACCACGTAAAGCCCATCACCTTGGATGCTGCCGCTCAGGAAGTATTGCTTCGCTACCCTTTTCCAGGCAATATCCGTCAACTAAAGAATATAGCGGAACAAGTTTCCCTACTAGAAGAAACCCGTGAGGTAGATGCGCTTACCTTGTCACGATACCTACCTGAATCCACTACACGATTGCCTTTGGCATTCAAAGGTGGGGCTGCAGAATCCATGGATTTTTCGGAACGAGACATCTTATACAAAGTCCTTTTTGACATGAAAAAGGACATGAATGAGTTAAAGAAACTTATTCTGGAGTCTTACCAAAGTGGGGGGATTAATTCTTCCCTAATGCAGAAGCATCAGGGGCTTTTCGAAGACATGGAGGCTAATGTGATTCCAAAGGAGGTTCCTGAGACGCAATCCCAATTCACCATGCCTTTGATGCTGGAGTCGAAAAGCAAGGAAACTCCACTAGATCAGGATTACGAAGAAGATGTGATTGAAGATATTGTGCATGAAGAGGATGACAATTCCCTTTCCCTAGAGCGGAAAGAGAAGGAAATGATTTTAAAAGCACTCCACAAGCACAACAACAAACGAAAGTATGCGGCCAATGACCTCGGAATATCCGAACGTACGCTCTATCGAAAAATCAAACAATATGATATTGAATAGATCCTGGCTACTGTTGCTCCTACTGTCCTTTGGACTGTCTGCATGCTCCGTAAAATACAGTTTTACGGGTACCAACATCAATTACGAATTGGTGAAATCTTTCTCTGTTGAAAATTTTTTCAACGACTCTGGGAGTGGACCTGCCAACATGGAGCAGCGATTTACAGAGGCGCTGAAAGAATATTACCAGCGCAATACGCAGTTGGAGCTCGTTCGAAACAATGGGGACCTGCAATTTTCCGGGTCCATCGTCCGCTACTCCTTGTCGCCTCAGGCAGTGGTATCCTCTGGAGACCCGAATCTTCCCGATCGGGCTGGTCAAATGCGACTGACCATTGCAGTTGAGGTAGAGTATGTCAACATGAGTAATGAAGAGGAAAACAAAAAGCAAACCTTTACTTTTTTCCAAGATTACGACCCACGAACCACCACCTTACTTGACGTAGAAAATCAATTGGTTGAAGATATTTTTGAAACCATCATCCAAGATATTTTCACAGCTACTGTGGCCAACTGGTAAAATCCGTATATTGAAATCAAATTAACTGCAGTGAACGCAACTCAATTTCTAGAACTCATCCAAAAAGCAGATCAGCTGGAAAAAGCGGATTACCTTCAACTAAAGAAGGTTCAGAAAAATTTTCCTTTTTTCTACATATCCCATGCGCTTTCCACACGCTTTGAGGTAAAGAATCATGACAGCATTCCTTCACTCCCATTAGCTGCAGTCACAAGTTCTGATCGGGTATGGCTGAAGAATTGGTTGAATGAACCATTGGCAGCGAATGCTCAAGAGGTAGACACTGTACCAATTGAAAAAGAAGAGGACAGCAGTAGTTCGAAGTCTAAAAAAAGAGCGGCTCCTAAAGAAGATTTAATCGAAAGTATCCGAAGAAAAGAAAAAAAGGAGATTCTAGACGCCAAAAAGCGTGAGCAAATCGATCTAATCAAGGCCTTTAGTAAAAAAGAAATTAAGCTGGCGACAATCAAAGAAATCGAAGCCAACCAAAATACTGAGAATTTGGCAGATGCTAGTACAAGCTTAAATGAAGGCTTGATGTCTGAAACATTTGCCAAAATTCTTCTTCAGCAAAGCAAAAAAGCGCAAGCAATTGAAATTTATGAGAAGCTTGCTTTGAAGTTTCCCGAGAAAAGGGCTTACTTTGCGGACTTAATTGAAAAATCAAAAGAATAATTCAATCGATATGTTTACGATATTAATCAGTGTGATTTTGGTCCTAGCGGTATTGCTCATCTTGGTGATCCTAGGTCAAAATTCTAAAGGTGGCGCAGGTGCTGCTTTCGGTGGCAGTGCTTCACAAATCATGGGCGTAACCCGCACAGGAAATGTGCTTGAGAAAGCAACTTGGGTTTTGGCAATTTCAATTATGGCACTTGTATTGGTTTCTTCAGTACTTTTTACCAGTGGCCAGCCAAACCAGTTTTCTTCACCAAATATTGAGACTGCTAAGGAACAAGCAGTAGCGCCAGCATTTGGAGATACTCAAAATGCCCTTCCTGCTCAGGGAGCTACTACTCCTGCCGCTGCTCCAGCTGATTCTACAGCAACTAAGTAATTCACAGGTCAAGAATAGAGGAGCCTTACTTTTGGTAAGGCTCTTTTTTTGCCCCACTGACAAGTGGATGACAGAAAGATCCAAAAAAGAGAAATTTTGGCAGATGAATTGGTTTTAAAAAATGCCAATTCAGAAAGAATTCCGAAGATTTAGCGCCGATTTGTCAGAATCATTTCCGATTCTACCCTTGGCACAAGAAGTGCAGATAGCTGCACGTAAGTTTACTATAACCCTTAACATTTTATATCTATGTCAAAAGTGAACATCAAACCTCTTGCAGACCGAGTATTGGTACAGCCAGCAGCTGCAGAAGAAAAAACCGCCTCCGGCCTTTACATCCCGGACACTGCAAAAGAAAAACCTCAGAAAGGACTTGTAGTTGCAGTTGGTAACGGCAAAAAGGATGAACCGTTGACGGTAAAAGTTGGAGACACTGTGTTGTACGGCAAGTATTCCGGCACAGAGTTGAGCGTCGATGGAAATGACTACCTCATCATGAGAGAGTCTGATATTTTTGCAATTCTTTAAGTAGATTATTCACCCTGAAAAAATTAAATAAAAATGGCTAAACAACTATTTTTCGATACTGACGCTAGAGATCGTCTCAAAAAAGGCGTTGACGCACTTGCTGACGCTGTAAAAGTAACCCTAGGCCCAAAGGGAAGAAATGTCATCCTTGACAAGAAATTTGGCGCTCCTACCATCACCAAAGACGGTGTATCAGTAGCAAAAGAAATCGAACTAAGCGAGCCTATCGAAAACATGGGCGCGCAATTGGTGAAGGAAGTTGCTTCTAAGACTGCTGATCAAGCAGGTGACGGAACGACTACCGCTACAGTATTGACCCAAGCAATCTTCGGTGTAGGGATCAAAAACGTAGCGGCAGGTGCCAATCCAATGGACCTTAAAAGAGGTATTGATAAGGCTGTAGCTGCTGTAGTAGCTGAATTGAAGGCCAACTCCAAGGCTATCTCTACTTCCAAAGAAATCGCTCAGGTAGCTACCGTATCTGCCAACAATGACGAGGAAATCGGTAAAATGATTGCCGATGCCATGGACAAAGTAGGCAAAGATGGTGTCATTACTGTAGAAGAAGCAAAAGGTACTGAAACTGAAGTGAAAACTGTAGAAGGTATGCAGTTTGACAGAGGCTACCTCTCCCCTTACTTCGTGACCAACACGGAGAAAATGGAAGTGGAATTGGATCATCCTTATATCTTGATCTACGACAAGAAAATCTCCTCCATGAAGGAATTGCTTCCTGTACTTGAGCCAGTAGCTCAGTCTGGAAAGCCGCTCTTGATCATCGCTGAAGATGTAGATGGTGAAGCTCTTGCTACCCTTGTAGTAAACAAGATCAGAGGCGCCTTGAAAGTAGCAGCTGTAAAAGCTCCTGGTTTCGGTGACCGAAGAAAAGCCATGTTGGAAGACATCGCGATCTTGACTGGTGGTACTGTAATCTCTGAAGAAAGAGGTTTCAAACTAGAAAACGCAACT
>JAXISU010000165.1:0-4903 GCA_034680425.1 Cyclobacterium sp. | reverse complement strand
TCTTAAGTTCTTTTTCAGGGCTCCAAAAGCGGGATTCAAAATCCACCACCTGATCGTTTTGAACGACTACTCCCTCTGCTTCGAGAAGGGTTTGCATGGTTGTAGGAGAAGAAAAATGATGCTTTCCCGTCAGGATTCCTTGTCTATTCACGACGCGATGGGCCGGCACATCAGGCAGAGCATGGGCTGCATTCATCGCATAGCCCACCATGCGCGCCCCGGATTTTAGTCCTAAAAAATGGGCGATTGCTCCAAAACTTGTTACCCGGCCAGCAGGAATCTCCCGTACTACCTGGTATACCCAATCAAAGTAATTCCCCTTTTCGGAGCTCATAATTCCAGTCGATAAGTGCTTGGTTGATGGATTTTTTTACTTGGATCTCAGTCTGCTTCTCTCCGGATTTGATTGGAAATTGGTAGCGGATCAATAAGTTTTCTGTTCTTCGCTCCAAAATATTGAGTTGAGCTCCTTCTTTGGTGACTACCTCTGGAAATTGCCCTAAAATCACTTTGAGTGAATCCTCAAGTTGGCTGAGGTGAATTTCATTTTTTGAGGTAATCTCGGCATCAAAGATGACTTGGTGGGTATTGTTTTTGGAAAAATTGACTACATCTTCAGCCAAGGCCATGGTATTGGGGATCAATATGATTTCGCCAGCATCGTTTTTCAACACCAGATTGATCAAGGTAATATCTCGAATAAAGCCCGTATGCCTTCCGATTTGAATCTTGTCTCCGATTTCAAGTTGATCCGAAAACATCATGATCAAGCCATTTACAATATTGGTGATGTAGTCCTTAGTAAGCAAGGCTAAGGCCGCAGCCACAATGGTGATGCTGGTCAAAAATTCCAAGGGCTGGATTCCAAAGGCAAGCATCAGAGAAATAAGTACGGCAATCAGGTTGAGTAAAAACTCAATGCGATCAATCCCGAGCATAAAGTTGGGCTGCACCTTGGTCTCCTCCCGCTGTTGAAGGTAAATCCGAAGCGTGATGATTCTCCCTAAGGAAAAAATCAAGTTGGCGCTTAATAGGAAAATAAGGGCTCGGACAATGTGATTTAAGACTTCGTATTTCTTTAGAAATGGAGAGACTATAGTGTCTCCAGCATAGAAAATCTGTAAGATAATGAGGAGAATGAGCTTAAAAGCAAAGTAGGTTTTGCGTACATTTTCCTTATCCCGGATACTGCTTTTGAGATGGTTCATGGTTCAATCGAAAAATTAACCCTATTTTAGCAAATATAGGAAGGATTTGACGGACTGATGAGCAGAAATCTAGTAATTACAGGAGCAGCAGGTGCCTTAGGTACTGCCGTGGTGGGGAAGTTTAAGCGGGAAGGCTATTACGTCATTGCCCTTGTACGTCCAGAAACAAATGAGCAGTCCCCTGAAGCTGATGTCACCTACGAGGTAGATGTGACCGATGAAAAAGCAGTCCAAGAATTTGTGTCTGAATACGAGGTTCAATTTGGAGATCTTGAAGCAATCGCCATGCTGGTCGGAGGCTACGCATCTGGAGATCTTGAGACCACGAGGCAGCAGGATCTTTCGCAGCAAATCCAACTCAATTTTTTTAGTGCATTTACGGTGGCCACAGCCTTTCTCCCGCTACTAAAAAAGCAGCAGCGGGGAGCTTTTCTTTTTGTTGGAGCACGTACAGCCTTAGAACCCAAAGAAGCAAAAGGAGCTGTTGCCTACGCCATGAGTAAGCGTCTGGTCAATTCTTTGGCGGAAATTATAGCAGAAGAAGTGAAGGATACCGACATCCGTACCCACGTTTTTGTGCCGAGTATCTTGGATTCCGAAGCCAACCGTTCCGCTATGCCTACCGCTGATTTTTCAAAATGGGTGAATCCTTCCGATATTGCGGAGGCAATGCACTATGCAGTCAATACCCCAGCATTAACCAACATGACCTTTAAACTCTATGGAGGAATTTAACTTTCAACCGAAAAAATGGATTCTAGCAGGAATTCTGGTCTGCTTACTTGGGCTTCCAGCCTTTGCTCAAACACCTGAACAGGAAGTTGAAGCAGTCATTCGCTCCCTGTTTGATGGGATGAAACAAAAAAATGCCGAACAGGTGGCTGCTGCTTTTTCTCCTGAGGGTTTGATGCAAACCGTGCAGCAGAAGCCTGAAGGGACCGCTGTAGGCAGTAATTCTGTGGCTGATTTTGTCAAAAGAATTGCCGGTACCCCAGCTGGAACTATCTTAGATGAACGTATTCTCTCCTATCAAATCAAAGTGGATGGATCTATGGCTAGTGCATGGACACCCTATCAATTTTATGTAAACGATACCTTTTCCCACTGTGGGGTGAATTCCTTCCAGCTGGTGAAAATGTCCGAAGGATGGAAAATCGTCTACATCATCGATACCCGAAGAAAAGAACCTTGTCAAGAGTAAGTTGTATGAATGAATTAAAAAGCGCAGTCTACCAGACTGCTATCAGCCAGTTAAAACAAAAAGAAGCCCTTCTTGCTGAAGAGCGTAAAAATATCATTGAAAGTATCCTCGAAGAGGAAAAAAATAGTGCAGGAGATAAGTACGAGACGAGTCGGGAGACCATGACGCAGGACCTCAACTCCCTCGAAAAGCAAATCAAACAAAGCAATTTAGATTTAGAAGAATTGTATCGACTTCAAACCATCAAAGACACGCCTCCAACCGTGCAGGAAGGGGCACTAGTTCAACTGGGAACCGAATGGTTTTTGTTGGCCGTCAGTGTGGGTCAAGTAAAAGTTGGGGATAAATCAGTGTTTTTGTTGAGCAAAAATTCTCCCCTAGGAGAGCTTCTAGTCGGTAAGAAAAAGGGGGAAGCGATTCAGTTTAGAGGGAAGCCCCACACCATCACCGAAATTCATTAGGCAGGAAAATTCGAAGAGTCCAGTGGTTCTTGGTGGTCGAACTTTATTTTCAACTATTCAAATTTACGAGCGTATTGATAAGCTATTCGCAATAAAAGGAGGCTTTTGTTTCACTTTTATTGATAATTCTATTTTTTTCTAGTAAAATTGAATGTCAATTGCTTCAGAAATGATTTTTCCAATTTCCAACCTAGGCTTCAGTTTACGTTCACAGATCGGTGTAGGTATTGCTTGTGCTTTTGCCCCGAAGGGTTGGGATGGGCAATTTTGGCAGGAGTCAATGCCCATGCAGGGGTAGATTTTTAGTTCTTCTTGGCTCCCTGATCCTACCCACTCTTTTCCTATCCATTCTTTTATGAAAGTCATCAAATTTGGAGGCTCCTCCGTAGAAAATCCCAACAACATCCAACAGGTGTTTCAGATCATTCAAGACCAACTCCAGGTGTCGGAATTGGTGGTGGTCTTCTCTGCCTTTGGAGGAGTGACGGAGCAACTTTTTGCGCTAGCGAACCTGGCAAAATCAGGAGATCTAGGCTATAAGAAGGCATTACTTGCTTTGGAGGAAAGGCACTTGGATATGGGCAGTGCCCTACTAGGGAATGAAAAAAGAGAGAAAGTAGACACCTTCATCCGCCAACGCTTCCACGAGTTGGAAGATCTCTACCACGGAATCCACCTGATCAAAGAACAATCCCCACGAACCCTAGATTATGTGGCAAGCTTTGGAGAGCGATTGAGCACCTACATTCTGGCAGAAGCATTGGGAGCAAAGGGAATACCCACTTGTTTTGTGGATGCTCGGGAAATTATCCGAACCGATGATCGCTTTGGGCAGGCTCGTGTAGACGAAGCCACTACCCATGCTCAAATCCAAGATTATTTTTCCAAGCACGAGGGAGTCAAAGTGGTGACTGGATTTATTGCATCAACTGCCAAAGGGGAGACCACCACGTTGGGCCGATCTGGTTCCGATTACACTGCTGCGATCTTGGCAAGTGCCTTGAATGCCCAAGTTTTGGAGATTTGGACCGATGTCTCTGGGGTGCTGACTTGTGATCCCAAGATGGTGTATGCGGCCTTTACCATTCCACAGCTGAGCTATGCGGAAGCGATGGAGCTTTCCCATTTTGGAGCCAAGGTTATTTTTCCGGCGACCATGCAGCCGGCGATGAAGAAGAACATTCCGATTCAAATTAAAAACACCTTTGAACCTAGCCACCCAGGCACCTTGATCAATGGACAGGTACGGGAAGGTGGTTGGATCAAGGGAATTAGCTCGCGATCTAACCTAACTCTTATGACCCTTCAAAGTGCAGGCTGGATGGCTGCAGGGGGAAGTTTAGGACGGATTTTTACCGTATTGTCTGAGGCAAGACTTTCGAGTTTGCTTATTTCTCAGGCCTCCTCACAACATAGCATTTGTTTGGCGCTGGCCACTGATGAGGCGATTTTAGCAAAGGAATTGATCGAGCAAGAATTTTTCTACGAAATCAAATCCGGGGAAATGGATCCAGTATCCCTACTCCCTGGCCTAGCTTTGGTGGCCGTGGTGGGGGAAAATATGAAACATGATCCTGGAACTTCAGGCAGAATGTTTCGGGCCTTGGGGCAGAACAACATCAATGTGGCGGCCATTTCTCAGGGAAGTTCTGAATTGAATATTTCTGCAATCATTCCTCAGGCAGACTTGCAAAAAGCATTGAACGCCCTGCACGAGGTGTTTTTCCTCTCAGAGCATAAGGTGGTCCACCTATTTTTGGTAGGGACAGGTCTCATCGGTACGGCACTGCTGCGCATGATTGCCCAGCAAAAGGAAAAATTGCTCCTCGAAAATCAGTTGGATATCCAAGTGCACGGCATTGCCAACAGTAGATACATGGCCTTTGATGAGGATGGCTTTGAGTTGACTAATCTACCTGAACTGGGTCCTTCGCAGTCCAAAATGGACTTGAAAGCCTTTGTGGAGACTATTGAAGAAATGAACTTCTCCAATTCAGTGCTCGTCGACTGTACGGCGAGCCAGGAGGTAGCCC
>JAXISU010000164.1:0-4931 GCA_034680425.1 Cyclobacterium sp. | reverse complement strand
TTTCGCCGGCCTTTGCCCAAGATCCTCAGTATAGCCAATACTATGCAGCACCCCTTTACCTCAATCCAGCCATGGCCGGTGCCGAGCTGATGGGGCGCGTAGGATTCAACTACAGAAATCAGTGGCCTTCCTTAGATGCGCAATTTACCACCTTCTCTGCCTATTACGATACCTACTTGCCTGAATACAATTCAGGGATAGGGGTGCATGTCATGCAAGATACGGAGGGAGCATCAAAATTGCGTTCCACGTCCATTTCTGCGATGTATTCTTACGAATTGCGGCTGGCAGACAACTTGTACTTTAGACCTGGATTTCAGACAAGCTACATCCGCAGAGAAATCGGATTTTATGAAAATTTGGTTTTCGCAAATCAGATCGATCCCACCAATCCTACTGGACCCTTGTTGCCAGGAGCAGATATTCCGGGCTTAGGAGATCCGGTTAGTATTTTTTCGCTGTCTGCTGGAGGCTTGTTATTTACTGAAAATGCCTGGATCGGATTTTCTGCACATCATTTGAATGAACCCAATCAGTCTTTTGTGGATGGTTTGAGTCCTTTGCCCAGCAAACTTTCTTTGCATGCAGGCTACCGTATTTCTTTGGGATCAGGAAGCATGCGGCGGGATTTTACCCACTTGAGTAAGCAGCGGTACCTAACTCCTACTGTTAATTACAAGCGGCAGGGGCCTTTTGAACAGCTGGATGTAGGTGCTTATTTCTATGTGGAGCCGATTGTATTTGGTGCTTGGTACCGAGGCCTACCCTTCAGGCCTGTAGAAGGGCAAAGCAACCGAGATGCCATCGTGATGATGGTGGGAGTTAATTTACTCAACGGCTTAAATGTGGGTTACAGTTTTGACTATACCGTCTCTCAGCTTGGTATTCAAAGTGGAGGTGCACATGAATTGAGCCTTTCCTGGACCATTCCTGGTCGCAACCAGGGTAAGCCACTCGGTCGAGACACCATCCTTCCTTGTCCTAAATTTTAATCCAGAGAAATGGGGTCAGAAAGTTTGAACTACCTGCTTATAGGGGTACTCAGTTTCGGTTTTCTAGTGCCCAAGATTTTGGAATACCTGCAGGTGGCCCAGCCCCTTTCCAAGGTGCCGGCTTCCCTTGCAGAATACTTAAGTGAAGAAAAATTAACCGAGGCCAAAGCTTACCAGCGTGCGAACTTCAACTTCAAACTGGTTACCAGCAGCTTTACCTTTCTATTGACCCTTCTCTGTGTGACCCAAGGATGGTTTGGGGCAATCGACACTTGGATTGCCGCATTGGGTTTTTCTCCTCTAGTCAATTCCCTTTTGTTTTTTGGATTGATTTTCGTGGTTTCAGATGTACTGAGCCTTCCATTTGATTACTACAGCACCTTTGTAATTGAGGAAAAGTTTGGCTTCAATAAAACCGCTGTGCGCACTTTTTTTTCGGATAAGTTGAAGGCCTATGTACTCTCCCTGCTTGTAGGGGGTGGTTTATTACTCGTATTTCTCTGGTTGATCCATTCCATGGGGTCCCATTTCTGGTGGCAGTTTTGGCTAGTTGCGGTGGTGTTTATGGTGCTTGTGAATGTGGGGTACACTGCTTGGATTCTTCCTCTATTCAATACGCTTACGCCCTTAGCTGAAGGAGAGGTGCGAGACAAGTTGCTGCAGTATGCCGCAAAAGTCAATTTCCCCGTAAGGCATATTTTTGTCATGGATGGAAGTAAGCGGTCGGCGAAGGCAAATGCCTTTTTTTCGGGTTTTGGAAAGCGGAAAAAAGTAGTGCTCTACGATACGCTTTTGGAGCAGCATCCCCCAGAGGAGTTGGTCGCTGTACTGGCACATGAGATTGGACATTACAAGAAAAAGCATTTGAAGTGGGGCATGCTGATTTCAGTAATTCAAGTGGGTTTGCTCTTGTTTTTGTTGGGTCAGGTGGTTTTTTCAGAATCGATGAGTCTGGCCTTAGGAGGAAACAGTTGGTCAGTACACTTGAATATTCTTGGGTTCACCATGCTTTTTGCACCGCTTTCCATGATCCTAGGGATTGGAATGAACTGGCTCAGTCGCCGTCATGAATTTGAGGCGGACCATTATGCAAAGGAAACTTATGGGGGTAAGCCGCTTGCTGAGGCCTTGAAGACCCTTTCGGTGAAAACCCTCAGCACAATACATCCACACCCTTGGTACGTGTTTGTCAACTATTCCCATCCTCCACTGCTGGAGCGCTTGGAACGTTTGGAGCACTAAGACTTGGTATTTTTTTCTGCCTTCGACTAGCCTTGAGTACTGAAAAAAATATAATTTTATCTTGTATTGACCCGAAACCCATGAAAGACCTTGCCGATTACTCCTATCCTTTGACCGATCTTTTTGCCCAGCCTACTTCCTCCGATCAATGGGATCGGTACCGATTGAGCCAGGAACAGATAGATTTTTTCCATGAAAACGGCTATTTGGCGGGAGTTCAGCTTCTCGATCAAAAGCAGATTGCTGTTTTATCCCAAGCCTTAGATGAGGTGATGGATCCTAAGCATCCGCTGCACGGCTTATTTCACGAGTTTCATAGCAACGAGTCTTCCGATCCTAATACGGTCTTATTTCATTCCCTTGGCCACTGGCGTATTGCAGCGGCATTTCATGATGCAATTTGGAATCCAGCATTTCGGATGGTCGCCAGCCAGTTACTTGGGGATCGAGGGGTTCGATTTTGGCATGACCAACTCTTTTGCAAGCCTGCACACCACGGCGGTGTAGTAGCTTGGCATCAGGATTATTCATACTGGACTCGGACGATAGAGATGCAGCATCTGACTTGCTGGTGTGGTCTGGATGATGCTACGGAAGAGAATGGCTGCTTGCAGTATGTGCCCGGTTCTCATCGTTGGGGACTTTTGGAAAAGCCTTCTCTAGCTGGTGAAATGGATGGGCTGATGGGAATGCTTTCGGAAGAGCAAAAAGCCCAATTTGCGCCTGTGGCGATTCCTTTGAAAGCGGGCTATGCGGCCTTTCACCACCCTTTGTTGGTGCATGGAAGTTATGCCAATTATTCTCCTCGTTCGAGAAAGGCTTTTGTGGTCAATGTTTTTGCAGATGGGACCATTTCTGACTCGGACGAACCACTTCTTACTGGGGTGCCGGTAATTCCCAAAGGAGAAAAAATGGAAGGTAAATTTTTTCCATTGATTTTTGATCCCAAAAACAGCTAAATTCGAGCTTCAATTGCAGGTTTTGTAAGAAACAAGCAGGTTGGATGATGCAGTAGACCTCAGTTTGGGGTCCTGAAATTGGTTGATTTTATTCCCCTATACATGGCTTCTGGATTATTTGCCTTATTGGATGACATTGCTACGCTCATGGATGATGTGGCGGTGATGAGTAAAGTGGCCGCAAAAAAAACGGCTGGGATTTTGGGCGATGATTTGGCAGTAAATGCAGAGAAAGCATCTGGCTTTGTGTCCGATCGAGAGCTACCTGTGTTGTGGGCGATCACGAAGGGGTCAGCCTTGAATAAAGTCATGATTCTTCCGATAGCCTTCCTGCTAAGTGCCTTTGCACCAGTAGCCATCACGGTGATTCTGGTAGCGGGAGGCTTGTACCTAGCATACGAGGGTGCAGAAAAAATTCATGCCTATATTTTTCCTCATCCAGTAAAAGAGGAGGAAAAGTTAGATTTGGAGATCAGTAAGGAAGAAGTGCTGGCCTTGGAAAAGAAGAAAATCAAGTCAGCCATCACCACGGATTTTATTTTGTCTGTAGAGATAGTCATCATCGCGATGAGCACAGTTGTAGACAGACCTTTACTCAATCAAGTGGCGGTGGTGTCCCTAATTGCCTTGATTGCCACAATAGGGGTGTATGGAATAGTCGCAATTGTAGTTCGAATGGATGAGTTTGGCTTCAAATTGATCGCACTCAATGATCGGGAGGATAGCTTCTCCGATAAAATAGGATGGATGTTGGTGAATGCCTTGCCACATTTTGTTCGAGGGATTGGTTTTGTGGGTACACTGGCCTTATTGTTGGTTTCGGGAGGTATTTTTGCACATAACATTCCCTTTTTTCACCACCTTTTGCCCACTTGGCCAGATATGGCTAAGGAGTTTCTTTTTGGATTGGGCGTAGGGATTGTGGTGTTGCTTCCCGTCATGCTCTTTCAAAAGCTTCGAAAAAAATCAAGCTAAGCATTTGTTGGAAGCCGGTGATTTTGCCTATTTTCAAATCATCTAAATTCGCTCCCATGAACGTTTCACTCACTCGGTTTTTCAGTTTTGTACTTTTTCTTCTTCTGCCCCAGTGGGTTTTTGGACAAGCAGGGGAGTCCTATCTTCAATTTGAAGGGGGGCAAGGACCTGGTCAAGGCAAGCACATTGTCTTGGTAGCTGGGGACGATGAATACCGATCGGAGGAGTCCATGCCCATGTTGGCCAAGATTTTATCCTCCCGTCATGGATTTAAAACTACCGTCCTCTTCCCCATTGACCCAAGTACTGGGGATGTGGTGCCCAACTATCAAACTAACATTCCAGGTTTGGAGCAATTGGCTTCAGCGGATTTGGTAATTGTATTGATTCGATTCCGGGAGTTGCCTGATGCCCAGGCAAAGTACTTGGAGGACTATCTTTTGGCAGGCAAGCCTATTATTGGCTTGCGAACATCCACACATGGTTTTGCCTATCAGAAAAATAAGGATTCCAAATTTGCAAAGTGGGACTTTATGAGTAAAGTGCCTGGATGGGAGCAAGGCTTTGGAAAACGCATTTTTGGAGAAACTTGGATCAACCACCATGGGATACATGCCAAGGAAGGAACTAGAGCGCTAGTAGACGGCGTGAAGCAAAGTGCCAATCATCCGATTCTTCGTGGTGTCAACGATATCTGGGGTCCTTCGGATGTGTATGGCATTAAGAATTTGCCTGCCGATGCAGAGGTGTTGGTTTATGGACA
>JAXISU010000163.1:0-4963 GCA_034680425.1 Cyclobacterium sp. | reverse complement strand
GATCACCAGACCTTGGAAGACAATACCGTCACCATCCGTCACCGTGACAGCACCGAGCAAGAGCGCGTCGCCATCTCCGAACTGCATGGACGCATCACGGAGGCAACTAGCTTTAGGAGGATTTTTGAGAAAATATAAATTGGAATACTAGAACAATCAAAAAGCCGTCGGAATGAATATTCTGACGGCTTTTTGATTTCCAAACATTTTTGTATTTCTTTCAAAAAGAGCCTAGACAGGTAAAAAATCTTTCACCCATCGCTTAATTGAATAAATAAATTTTTTTATATTTAATTGACCTAAAAAGAAAACATCGATGAAAAATTTAATCCTTTTTGCATTGACTCTACTTTTTTTCAGTTGTGAAATGCAACTGCTCGAAAACTTGGAAGAAATGCCAGAAACAATCGAAAACACTCAAGGGACCTATCAAATTACTCCTGTTAGTGTAGCCACTATTCAATCCTTGGGTAAACGGCTTGCAAAAAAATCCGGATACAATGTAATCCAATCTGCACAATTGAGACAGCTTTCGGATTTTACTTTTGATTTAGGTGCTTCCTTACTTACAATAGATACCCTAAATAGAAGGACCTACTCAATTCCATTTTTAGAAAAAAGGAATCCATATAGCACCTTTAATTTGATCCTAGTTGGGGACAGCGCTGATAACATACTGGAGCATTACGTTCTTGAATATGAATTTAATAGCTCCCAATTCCAGAATTTTGAGGAAACGAATGACTTAATTCTTTCTGGAGTAACTATTAAACGTTACTCATTTTCGAGCTTTTTCAACGACTCTAATCCAAGTTTTCTTGAAAGATGTAGTGGTGTTATGGACAATAATGGAGATCCCATTCCCTGTGAAACCATTAGCAATCTTGCAAATGCAACCTTAATTGGAGCGGGGGGAGGTGGGAATACTTCTGGAAGCCCGACTTACACAATAGATTTTGGGGCAGGAGGATCAATTAGCTGTACAGCTTCAATTGTAAAAGAAGAAATTCAAATTTGTCCTGCGAAAGATCATCCAGGCTCAGGTTGTACAAGGGACAATATAATTCAATGGGTGATTATATGGAACTGCACCAATTCTGCACAAAAAAGAGTAGCCAATGAACAAGCATTAATGGAATGCCAAAGTTGTTATGTCTCTGACTTTGGCTCACCCGCTTTTGCTCATACAAGAGATGCCGCTCAAATCGACAACCTACTCACGGACTATCCTCTTAGCCAATGGCATTTAGCGTATTTGAGTAATAGCACCACTTTCGCTTCTGAGCTTAGAGCAGCCCTAATTTACGACCCCAACTTAGACCAGGAGGCAGCGATTTTTACAATTAATGCAGGAATGAACGGAGCATTATCAGGAAATTTCAATCGCGCCTTTATGCTTTCAGTGGAAGGATTATTACCTGAATCTGATGCTGATTATACCCAGGACCCTATTCAAATCCTATTTCAAAGTTATTTTTTACCGCGATATTTAATACTTAAGAACCTGAATCCGACTTGGTCTTCTACAAAACTCTTTTATGAGACTACCAAAGATGCCCTCCATTTAAGTTTGGATAGTATCGGGCTGATCGAAGGAATAGGTACCCCAGCTGATCTTATAAATGCAGGCCTATACTATCTAGAAGGGGATAATTTAAGTGGAAACTTAAGTCTGGTCGCGGCTACTCCAATCATCGGATTATTTTCTACAACAATAAAAGGCGCAATTAGATTAAAGGGTATTATTCCTGGAACTAGCTTAAGAATAACCCAGGTATGGACAAAAAATGAAAATTTAATTCTTTTTGGAGGGACTAACCTTAGAAGGGCCATGGGTTTAACCGACCCTACCAAACATGCCCATCATATTTTACCTCTGGAACACGCTAGCCATCCGGTGATTCAAAAGGCAGCTAAAGCCAAAAATAACCCTTTCCATTTGCAGGAAATTGATAACGGTGTAGCAGTAGCGGCCTGGCAGAATACAAACCATCCGGCATATAACACAAAAATACGGGGTGTTTTGGATAGGTGGAATTCTAGAAACCCAAATGCTACGCCTGAACAAGCAATGGTATTTCTTCAAGAAAAAATGCAAGAATTATCCCAATTAATAGCAAATAACCCGTCAGTAAAAATCAATGATCTGATATTCGAATGAGGTACTACGAGTTTATAATCATGGAAAATGTGGCTAAAATTAATTTCGCCATTGAATTTAAGGATGGAGATCTAATCATTGGAAGCCAAGAACAAGTAGTTAAGGATTTGTCCCAATTTAAAATACATACACAACAAATTAACGCTACTAAAAAGCGCTGTGATTTCTACCTGCCTTCTGCCAACCTATCAATGCGGGAGCTTGTATCCACTAAAGCAAAATCTTTCTTTGATTCCTATCGAAAAGATAATATCCGATATTATCCCTGCCCTGTAATAAGAGGAAAAGAACCCATTGATGGGTATTGGATTACTGATAAGGTGATTTTCGACGATGGGTGGGTGGATTTCAACAAATCAGACTTTATTTATGTAAATCGACAATTGATCAAGGCAGAAGGTGAACAAAGGGATACATATGAAAAAAAAGTGAAAACCGTATCTTTCAAAGATTTAGCCCACTTAAAAGAATTTAAAGAAAAGGAAATGTGGTTTATGGACGAGTTGCATCCTCACAAGATTTTTATCAAGGAAGGGTGCCCTTATCAAATTTTAGCTGTTCCTTCCACAGGAATTTTTCATTTAATCGTCACAGAAGAGGTGAAAACTCAACTTCAGAAACAGAAAATGGACAAAGGCATCGAATTCAAACCTCTTGAAATACCTGAAGAAGAATGGGGTGGGCCAAATGGCCTGCGAAAGCAATTTTATAGCTAATCCAGTATTTAGCTTAGGATATCCTTAGGCTAGATTTTACTTTTCATCCCCTACTAACTCACTATGGAAGAAAAATCTTGGCCCAGTTTGGAGGAATGGGTTGCAGCGGACACAGAGCTGAACAGAAAAATTAACGAAGGGTATGATTCCGACCTTTCTCCTAAGGACCAAGCTCGGAAATTACTGGCCTACCTAGCTACACAATATCCCCTGCCGTTGTCGCCCATGGATGTGGCGGAACGAGAATGGGAAGGTGCTGGAGATTCTTGGTACTTGCCAATTTCAATGTTGGAACAAGTAGCCCAACTCAGGTTCGCAGAACCAGAAAACAACGATCCCCGCTACCTCGTGCTGAATGCCGCTTACTTAATTCAGCACAAACTGGTGATTGACTTATCCCAAGAGCTCGAAGATTTTTTAGGTGATGAGGAGCTACAAGGCTTAGGTTACCAAGGAGAAGATGTCTTAGAGGCAGAATTAATCCCAATCAAAAAGAGTGAAAGCTGGTTTGACAAGGGCTGTACCTTTTTTACAAAAGATGTGGTCTAGTTAATGCTTTTTTCAATCCACAATTTTGGCACAATAAAAACAGGTGATACAAAGCGTCTAGATAGTCTAAAAATAATGTCGAATGTCGAACGCCAAGTGGTGAATTTTGAAGTAGGAATTCTAATATCACCTGAATTCTTCTCCTTCAAGAAACTACTTGATACTTGATACTTCGTACAAACATTCTACTAAAACTCAATCTTCCCCTTCTCCTTCCCTTCCCCAAGCAATAGACTCTTGGGAGACTTGGAGTTGAGGTACACGTGGACAATATTTTGCTGTCCATCAAAATCTCGTAGCAACAAGGTGTTTTGTACTTCCACGGTCTTGGGGGTAGTTGTTACAGTCGATTCCAGGTAAAACCAGGCAGCATCTTCCTCAACTTCATAACCCACATAGGTAAGCGGAACCAACTTTCCATTGACCCAAACCTGGGTATGCTTGAGGAGGTAGGCCTTTACTTGGCTTTCTAACTTGGCCTTGTCTTTGGGCTTCAAAAAATCCACCGACACTCCAGCCTCCTTACTCAAAGCCAACTCCAAATCATCCCAGAAGATTTTCTGGGCTAGTTCCATTTTTTTTGATCCCGCATTGTACCGCAGCTCGGACAGGGAAATAAAAAAAGGATGTACGAGTGAAAGGTAGGCCCAAAGTGCCCAAGAAATGACAGTGAGTTGCATTTGCTAATCCAATTGTGCCGTTTGTAGGAATTATGCTGTAATATTGAACTTAATTTCTTTCTTTTCGAAGTATTTCTCCGAATATGACTTCATTTGAACTCTATTTTAAGTTAGGCCTGCAGCATATTTTAGACCTCCAGGGGTTTGACCATATCTTGTTTATCCTTTCCCTTTGTGCCGTGTATGTGGCCCGAGATTGGGCAAAAATCCTACTCCTCATCACCGCATTTACCCTTGGGCACTCGCTCACTTTGGCGCTCGCTACCTTTGAGGTAGTCCAAATCCGCTCCGAAGTCATTGAGTTTCTCATTCCGGTGACGATCGCCTTCACAGCCCTACTGACCCTGATCAAACCTAAGCCAAATTCCGGCAAGGGAATCCAATTGAATTACCTGCTTGCCCTCTTCTTTGGATTAATCCATGGACTGGGATTTTCCAATTACCTCCGTTCCTTACTCGGTAAGGAAGCCTCCATCTGGCAACCCCTGCTCGCATTCAATGTAGGGCTTGAAGTAGGGCAAATCGTCATCGTAGCAGCTTTTCTGCTCATCACCTCACTCGTCCATCTAGCCGGAATGAACCGCAAGGAATGGACCTTAATCCTTTCTGCCTTCATCCTTGGAGTCGCTTGCATGATGCTCTTGGAAAACAAATTTTGGTAACCGGAGTCAATCATTTCTTTTTAGAAATTCGTACCTTTCTCTACTGAACTTTGATTCAATCCCCTTTATGAAAAAAATAGTCGCCCTCGCCCTTTTTGCTTGCGCTGCCTTTTTCCCGGCCCTCGCCCAGCATACCGAGCAAAATCACGGGATTCGCTTTGAGCAATTAGGCCCGCTACTCCGTACACCGAATGT
>JAXISU010000162.1:0-4973 GCA_034680425.1 Cyclobacterium sp. | reverse complement strand
TTATACCGCTACAGATAGCATTGTGGTCAACCAGCCTCTGGAAACCTCCTTTTTTGATCAAGCGGTGGTTTTGAAACCTGATTTCAATCAAGTATCTGCTGATTATTGGAAAGATCGACGGCCAGATCCGTTGAGCGAGGAGGAGTTGGCGGTCTTGCAGATGGTGGATACGCTGAAGAAAATCCCAATTATCCGATTTTACTCGGAATCGCTAAAGTTTTTTGCTACGGGCTATTTGCCGGTAAAGAAATTGGATTTGGGTCCCTGGACTGAGTTTGGAAATTACAACAATGTCGAAGGCCTTCGTCTAGGATTCGGGTTGCGGACCAATTATTCCTTTTCCAATCGCTTCCTAGTCGAAGGATATGGGGCCTATGGAACAAAGGATCAGCGATGGAAATATAAGTTTGCTTCGACTTGGATCCTTTCGAGAAGGCATTGGACCACTCTTGGGGTTCGCGTGGGTAGAGAACTGGATCAGGTGGGCTTGGAGATGGAAAACCTGGAAGGTAATTCCATTTTCTTGGCAGCAAGCCGGTTTGGTACCTTGCGTCGTCCTTTTGTTTCGACCAATCAACGGATTACCTTCCAGCGGGAATTCTTCAAAGGGTTCCTAGTTACCTCAAGTTTGAACAAGAGTCAATTTGATCCGCTTTTTGATTTTTATTACTACGAGCAAGGCTCCACGGTCCTAAAGACCAATTTCAAAGCGACTGAGATCCGGGCAGGCATCCGCTATGGTCGGGATGAAATCATCCTAATCAATGATAATACACGTGCCTCCCTAGGATCGATCAAATGGCCCATTGTGGAATTGAATTACACGAAAGGCATTCCTAGCTTAGGATCATCTTTAGATTACACCAAACTCAATTTTTACGTGTATCACCGCATCAATTTGGGACTTTTGGGAGTGGGGCGCTACGAAATTGATGCTGGGAAAATCTGGGGAGAGGTGCCATATCCTTTGTTGAAGAATCATTTGGGCAATGAAACCTTGTTTTACACCACGGCGGCATTCAACACGATGAACTTCAACGAGTTTGCCTCCGATCGATTTGTGAGCCTTCGCTACCGACAATCTTTTGAAGGATTCCTGTTCAATTCCATTCCTTTGGTGAAGAAATTGAAGTGGAGAATGGTGGGCAATGCGAACGTCTTGATGGGATCGGTGCAAGACCAAAACCTCTTCAATTTGCCACAAACCACACCTGATGGCAGGATTTTAGAATCTTTTGGACGCTTAGACCCCAAGGTTCCTTATGTGGAGTTGGGGTACGGGATTGAAAATATCTTCCGATTTTTCAGGGTGGATTTCTTTCACCGCATGACCTATTTGGATAGCCCTGAGGCTAAGCCTTTCCATGTTAAAATCAGTGCTCAGGTAATTTTGTAAGGAAGTTTCCCGCTTTCCCACTCAATTTTTTCCGTAGGGACTCGCTTTTGTGCATATTTGCAGCTTAATCCACAGCCTGTTTGTATAGGCAGTAAATAAAATACGATGACCAAACAAATTCAGATTACCCTTCCCGATGGTTCGGTAAGGAATTACGATCAAGGCATTACCGGACTACAGATTGCTGCAAGTATCAGCGAGGGTTTGGCTCGGAATGTTCTTGCAGCCAAAATAAACGGACAGGTTTGGGATGCTACTCGCTCCATTACCGAAGATTCAAGTTTGCAGTTGCTTACCTGGAACGATACCGAAGGCAAGAGTACCTTTTGGCATTCCTCGGCACACTTGATGGCGGAAGCGCTAGAAGCCCTGTATCCAGGGGTGAAGTTGGGCATAGGCCCATCTATTGAAACCGGATTTTACTACGATGTAGACTTTGGGGACCACAAGTTGGATGGCGAGGAGCTGGAGAAAATTGAAAACAAAATGCTTGAGTTGGGAAGACTCAAGTCAGATTATATTCGCAAGGAAATTTCCAAAAAAGATGCGGTAGGCTATTTCCAACAGAAGGGAGACGAGTACAAGCTCGACTTATTGGAAGGCTTGGAAGATGGCACGATTACTTTTTACGAGCAGGGTAATTTTACAGACCTCTGCCGTGGACCACACATTCCGAATACCGGATTTATCAAAGCGGTAAAGCTCACCAATATCGCAGGAGCTTACTGGAGAGGGGATGAGAAGCGCAAGATGCTGACCCGTATCTATGGGGTGACCTTCCCGAAGGCTCAGGAGTTGAAAGATTATTTGACCTTGTTGGAAGAGGCTAAAAAGCGGGATCACCGCAAGTTGGGCCGTGAATTGGAATTGTTTACCTTCTCAGAAAAGGTAGGTATGGGCCTTCCACTTTGGTTGCCTAAGGGCACCTTGTTGCGTGAGCGATTGGTGGGATTTATGAAAAAAGCCCAGGATAAATCGGGCTATCAGCAGGTCACCACTCCACATATCGGCCACAAGGCCTTGTACGAAACCTCTGGACATTACGAGAAATACGGCAAAGATTCATTTCAGCCCATTACTACGCCGCATGAGGGCGAGTCCTTTTTGTTGAAGCCGATGAATTGCCCGCACCACTGCGAGATCTACAAATACAAGCCGAGATCCTACAAGGATTTGCCAATCCGTTATGCGGAGTTTGGTACCGTGTACCGTTACGAGCAAAGTGGGGAGTTGCATGGATTGACCCGCGTACGTGGGTTTACTCAGGATGATGCGCACATTTTCTGCCGTCCTGATCAGGTGAAAGAGGAATTTATCAAGGTGATTGACTTGGTCTTGTATGTATTCAAGGCCTTGGGATTCAGCGAATATACCGCGCAGATTTCCTTGCGTGACCCAGAAAACAAGCAAAAGTACATCGGTTCGGATGAGGCTTGGGACAAAGCAGAAGCGGCTATCATTGAAGCTTCCGCAGAGAAGGGATTGCAAACCGTCACGGAGTTGGGAGAGGCGGCCTTTTATGGCCCTAAACTCGACTTCATGGTGAAGGATGCGTTGGGTAGAAAGTGGCAGTTGGGAACTATTCAAGTGGATTACCAGCTACCGGATCGCTTCCAATTGGAGTACATTGGTTCGGACAACCAAAAGCACCGCCCAGTGATGATTCACAGAGCACCTTTTGGTTCTTTGGAGCGTTTTGTAGCGGTTCTTATCGAGCACTGTGCTGGAGATTTCCCGTTGTGGCTTGCTCCCGAGCAAATCAACATTTTACCTATCTCTGAAAAATTTATTTCGTATGCCGAAGAGCTGAAGGGAATCTTGGATGAGGCAGGAATTACGGGGACGATTGACAACCGTGACGAGAAGATCGGCCGGAAAATTCGTGACTCTGAAGTGAAAAAAGTGCCTTTCATGCTGATAGTAGGGGAGAAAGAGCAGGAAGAAGGAAAAGTAGCCGTTCGAAAACACGGGCATGGAGACCTGGGAGTATTCAGTCCAGCCGAGTTTATAAGTTATTTTCAAGGGATTATTTCAGAATCATTAGCGAAAGAATAGGCCTAGAAATGGGATTCCATTTTTTCAATTCGAAATAATTCCGATATTTGCAGGCAATTTTATTTAAAACAAACCAAGTTAACTTGAATCCAAGACCACATCAGCCAAGAGGTAGACAGGAAGAACCCTACAAGATCAATCATAAGATCAGAGTCCGTGAGGTTCGCGTAGTGGGTGATTTTGTAGAGGGAGGCAATGCCGTCCTTCTTACAGAAAAAGCCATTCAGCTTGCTCAGGAGAACGAGCTTGACTTGGTTGAGATTTCCCCAAATGCCGATCCTCCGGTTTGTAAGATTATTGATTATGCGAAGTTTAAGTACGAGCAGAAAAAGAAGCAGAAGGAGATCAAAGCAAATGCGGCGAAAGTTGTTTTAAAAGAAATTCGGTTTGGACCCAATACGGATGACCACGATTTTAATTTCAAGTTGAAGCACGCTGTCAGTTTCCTTAAAGAAGGAGCCAAGGTAAAAGCATACGTACACTTTGTAGGACGAAGCATTGTTTTCAAGGAGCGCGGCGAAATGTTGCTTTTAAAGTTTGCTCAAGCTTTGGAAGATGTAGGCGTGGTGGAGCAGATGCCAAGATTGGAGGGTAAGCGAATGAATATTTTCATTGCCCCTAAGCCAGGAAAAAAGTGATTTCAACCAAATAAATACAGCAAAATGCCAAAAGTAAAAACCAAATCCAGTGCAAAAAAGCGGTTTACCCTCACCGGTACCGGCAAAATCAAAAGGAAGCACGCTTTCAAAAGCCATATCCTAACGAAGAAATCTACCAAGCGTAAGCACAACCTAACCAAAGCTGGTTTGGTACATGAGTCTGACGAGGGTAGAGTAAGAGACATGTTGAGAATCTGATTTTCAGAATTGTCTTAGATTAAACAGGTTTATTTATTCACCAGATGCGTTGGTCACTAAGCTCCTAACAAGGGACACCACGAGTCAAAAAACAAAACACTATGCCTAGATCAGTAAACGCGGTAGCGTCAAGAGCAAGAAGAAAAAAGGTTTTAAAGGCCACTAGAGGTTACTTCGGAAGAGGTAAAAACGTGTGGACTGTAGCCAAAAACAAGTACGAGAAAGGTCTTCAGTATGCATACAGAGACCGTAAAGCTAAGAAAAGAGAATTCAGAGCTTTGTGGATTCAGCGTATCAATGCAGGAGCGAGAGCTCATGGAGTATCTTATTCTCAATTGATGGGATTGTTGAAGAAAGCAGAAATCGAACTTAACAGAAAGGTTTTGGCTGACTTGGCAATGAACCATCCTGAAGCATTCAAAGCTGTAGTTGAAAGAGTAAAATAAGGCCGGCACTGCCTTATTTTGCGAAAGCCTCCCAAATAGGGAGGCTTTTTTTATGACCTAAAAAAGGAATACTAGGCTTAGCAAAAAAGACATTTTATTTAGAGTTAAAAAAATTTCAAAAGAACAAAAACCGTTATTGAAATAGAGATCATCCTATTATTGGAAATGTTGTAACTCGGCTTCTTTTTAAATTTAGAAGACTAGAATTGCATTGAAAGT
>JAXISU010000161.1:0-4979 GCA_034680425.1 Cyclobacterium sp. | reverse complement strand
CTTGAACTCAACGAATACGGTGGATCTATCGAAGAGATCAACAAGGCTTGGGTAGCTGACCAGAAAAATCCTGGTGCCGCTACAGCCGCTGCTGACACCACTGCAACAGACTCTACAGCTACTGCTGCTACTGATTCATTGTCTTCAGAAGACTCTTTGAGAAATGCCTTGGAGAAACAGTTGGAGCAAATTGATCCACTTAATCCAAACGCAGGGGTATCTCCACTTGTGGCTTTGATGAAGGCAAACTATGGCTTGGTATACGATGTTCGCGACACCGTGATCATCAACCGCATTTTGAAAAACGAGCGTTACCAATCGTTCTTGCCTAAGGATCTGAAACTCCTTTGGGGCATCAAGCCAACCAAGGCAGACGATGGCACAGAGATTTTAGAATTGTATGCCATCAAATTGAAAAAAGGCTCTGACCAGGCTCCGCTAGAAGGAGACGTGGTGACAGATGCTCGCCAGACCCTAGACCAAACTTCTCAGCCTGCCGTGTCCATGCAAATGAATGCGGACGGAGCGAGAAAATGGAGAAATCTAACCGCTGAGAATGTAGGCAGAAGAATCGCAGTTGTCCTTGACGACTATGTGTATACTGCTCCAATGGTGAACGGTGAGATTCCAAACGGACAGTCTGAAATCTCCGGTAACTTCACCTTGTTGGAAGCTCAGGATTTGGCCAACATCTTGAAATCTGGTTCTCTACCAGCACCTACCCAAATCGTAGAAGAAAGCATCATCGGCCCTACCCTAGGTAAGGAAGCACAAAATCAAGGGATCATTTCCATGATCGCAGGTCTTGCACTAGTGGTCTTGTTCATGGTGGCCTACTATGCTAAAGGTGGTTTGGTAGCAGTTGCTGCCTTGGTATTCAACATCTTCTTCATCTTGGGTATTCTTGCTCAATTGGGTACTGCCTTGACCCTTCCTGGTATCGCCGGTATCGTGTTGACCATGGGTATGTCAATTGATGCGAACGTATTGATCTTCGAACGTATCAAAGACGAACTTAAAAACGGAGTCAGTTTATTATCTGCAATCAATATCGGTTACGACAAAGCATTCTCGGCGATCTTGGATGGTAACGTGACCACCTTCTTGACTGGTGCTATTTTATTTGCCTTGGGTCAAGGTCCTGTGAAAGGATTTGCAATCGTATTGATGATTGGTATCGCTTGTTCCTTCTTCTCATCCGTATTCATCACCCGTGTGATTATCTCTTGGATGACTAAAAAAGGAGACAAGAGCAGCATCTCTTTCGCTACTCCATTTGCCAAAAACTCACTTTCTGCCTTGAACATCGACTTCATGAGCAAAAGAAAGATAGCTTACATTGCTTCATCCACTATCATCGTGATTGGTTTGGGTCTTGCTGTAGTCAATGGATTGAAGCTAGGTGTAGACTTTACAGGTGGACGCTCCTATGTCGTGGCCTTCAACCAACCGATGGTCCCTTCTGATTTGAAAGTAGGTCTAGATGGGGAGTTTGATGGATCTGTAGAAGTGAAAACCTACGGTTCAAACAACGTACTCAAAGTGACTACCTCCTACTTGATCAACGAAGACGATGATGCCTCCAACAAAGAAGTAGAAAGCAAAGTGAAAGAAGGTATCACAGCAGTGACTGGATTTACTTTTGTAGAAAACAGTGCAAAACTTGGAGACAAGCAATTCTCCATTACTGGTTCTTCCAAGGTAGGTGCGACTGTAGCGAATGATATCAAAGCATCCTCTTTCCAAGCCATGATTTTGGCCTTGATTGCCATCTTCTTGTACATCTTGATGCGTTTCCGTAAGTGGCAGTTCTCCTTGGGAGCGATTGTAGCCTTGGCGCACGATGCGCTCTTCGTGATCGCAGCATTCTCGATTGCTGGTACTTTCGGTGCCTCTTTCGAAATTGACCAAGTGTTCATTGCGGCTATCTTGACTGTCATCGGTTACTCCATCAACGATACAGTTATTATCTATGACCGTATCCGTGAAAATGTGGAAAACAGAGGATCTCGTAAACTGCTTAAAGTATTCAACGATTCCATCAACGAAACCTTGAGCCGTACCTTGATTACCTCATTCACTACCTTGATCGTGGTGATTGTTCTCCTCTTCTTTGGAGGTGAGGTATTGAGAGGATTCTCCTTCGCCCTATTTGTAGGTATTACCGTGGGTACCTTCTCTTCTATCTACATCGCGACACCTATCGTCGTGGATTTGATGAAGAAAGAAATCGACGAAGAAGGTTCTCAGAAGGAAACCAAAAAAGGCTAAGCCTTACTCATTCTAGAAGAAGGGCGGGAAAATTTCCCGCCCTTTTTTTTTGTACTCGGCGGGTTGCTTACCTTAGTTGAGGCTTCGCCAAAATTGAATAAACCAGTACTCCCCATGTCAAAAATCCTTCGTGCAGCCTTGGTTGGCTACGGCTCCGTTGCTGAAAAAATGCATGCCCCACTTTTGGAAGTTTGTCCTACCTTGGACTTCGTCGCCGTAGTCGAGCGAAATGGCTTTCGCTGCCAGCAAAAGTATCCCAAAGTGCAAACCTTCTCCAGTTTGGAAGCCCTCTTGGCGGCCGATGCGGCCGACTTGGTCTGCATCACTACCCCCAACGAACTCCATTTTTCCATGGCGAAGCAATGCCTTCTCGCCGGAAAGCATGTGGTCGTGGACAAACCCGTCACGCTTGTGGCTGAAGAGGCCGAGGATCTCTTGGCGCTCGCCACATCCAAAAACTTAATCTGCAGCATTTTTCACAACCGGCGCTACGATGGAGATTTCAAAACGCTCCAAGAAATTGTGGCCAAGAACCTGCTCGGTCGCCTCGTCTACTTGGAGTCCCACTTTGACCGCTTCCGTCCTCAGATATCGGAAAACTGGCGGGAAAAGGCAGTGCCTGGCAACGGGATCACCTACGACTTGGGCTCCCACCTGATCGATCAGGTAGTCCTCCTTTTTGGAAAGCCAACGGCTATTTGGGCAGATATACGGCTGCAGCGGTCGAATGCCCTTTCAGACGACTATTTCGACATTGGGTTTGACTATCCCGACTTCAAAGCCCGTGTCACTGCAGGGGCCATGGTCAATGTACCTACCCCAAAATTCATGCTTCTGGGCGAAAAAGGCACCTACCAAAAGTTTCACCTCGATGTGCAAGAACAGGCATTCAAGGATAAAAAAATCCCAGCCGGTGACGATTGGGGAGTAGAACCCGAAGCGCGCTGGGGGCACATTCACTACGAACAAGAAACCCAGGCCTATCCCACCCTGCGTGGAGATTACCGCGTGTTTTACGAAAACGTGGCCGAGGCTATCAGTGGTAAGGCTCCGCTCTTGGTGACATTGGAACAAGCGATTCCAGTGTTGCGGATTATTCAAGCGGCCTTTTTATCAGCCAAAGAAGGACGAAAAATCAGCCAAGAAGAGGGAAAATGGTAGGGAAACCCTTTTCCATCGAGAAATAAGGCTAGGCCCTTCCCTTCGCAAATCAATTAGATTCCTTAATTTTGCGCCCTATGGCAAAAACAGAAACTCCAGGCGAAAACGCCCAATTGAAAGATATCATCTCCCATGCGAAAGAGTATGGCTTTGTGTACCCGAGTTCCGAAATCTACGACGGCCTACAGGCAGTGTACGATTACGGTGCCTATGGGGTAGAGTTGAAAAACAACCTCAAGCGCCTCTGGTGGGAAAGCATGACCCGCGTGCAAGACAATATTGTCGGCATTGATGCGGCCATCTTTATGCACCCCACTACCTGGAAGGCTTCTGGCCACGTGGACTCCTTCAACGATCCTATGATCGACAACAAGGACAGCAAAAAGCGTTACCGCGCCGATGTGCTCGTAGAAGAACATGCAGCCGCCCTTGAAAAGGCAGGTCAAGCCGAAAAAGGTAAAGAACTGACCGCTGCTTTGGCGAGAATGCTAGAAGCAGAAGACCTCGCCGGCGTACGTGACTTGATCACCAACGAAGGCATCAAATGCCCGATTTCCGGCACCTCCAACTGGACCGATGTACGTCAGTTCAACCTGATGTTTTCTACACAAGTAGGCTCTGTAGCGGAGGATTCCTCTACCATCTACCTACGTCCTGAGACAGCCCAAGGGATCTTTGTCAACTTCCTCAACGTGCAGAAGACCGCCCGTATGAAGGTACCTTTTGGCATCGCCCAGATCGGCAAAGCCTTCCGTAACGAGATCGTGGCCCGTCAGTTTATCTTCCGTATGCGGGAGTTTGAACAAATGGAAATGCAGTTTTTCGTGCGCCCTGGCACCGAACTGGAATGGTACGAAAAGTGGGCCGCCACCCGTATG
Source organism: Cyclobacterium sp. (assembly GCA_034680425.1). Lineage (GTDB taxonomy): Bacteria > Bacteroidota > Bacteroidia > Cytophagales > Cyclobacteriaceae > Algoriphagus. The sequence continues at coordinate 669 of JAXISU010000161.1, read as the reverse complement.
GCTTGGCACTTGGCCTTGGGTACGCCTGCTGAAAAACTCCGCAAGCACCCGCACGAAAAGTTGGCCCACTATGCCAACGCCGCAATGGACATCGAGTTTGAATTTCCATTTGGCTTCAAGGAAGTAGAAGGCATCCACTCCCGTACCGACTTTGATCTCAAGTCTCACCAGGAGTATTCCAAAAAGAAGCAGCAGTACTTTGATCCAGAGATCAACCAGAACTACATCCCCTACGTGATCGAAACCTCCATCGGTGCAGATCGCTTGTTCTTGTTGACCCTTTGCAATGCCTATACCGAGGAGCATTCTGAGGAGAAAAGCAGAACCTATTTGAAGCTGCACCCAGCCATCGCTCCCGTAAAAGCCGCCATCCTTCCCATCATCAAGAAAGACGGTTTGCCAGAAAAAGGACAGGAGATCGTGGAATTGCTCAAGTACGATTTCAACATCATCTACGAAGATTCTGGATCAATTGGCAAGCGTTACACCCGTCAGGATCTGATCGGAACTCCTTTCTGTATCGCAGTAGATCACCAGACCTTGGAAGACAATACCGTCACCATCCGTCACCGTGACAGCACCGAGCAAGAGCGCGTCGCCATCTCCGAACTGCATGGACGCATCACGGAGGCAACTAGCTTTAGGAGGATTTTTGAGAAAATATAAATT
>JAXISU010000160.1:0-5006 GCA_034680425.1 Cyclobacterium sp. | reverse complement strand
GGATTTCCAACCAAGTGGGTAACAATGGTATCTTGACTGGTTTTGCTCAGTTGGATAACACCACTACTCGTCCTTTCAACCCAGATACTAATAAGTACAAGCCTACTGAAGTTTCTGGTACACCAGCATCTTATTACGAGCTTGCCTTGACTGAGACGAACTTCAAGTTTCCTCAGGTATGGAGAACCAACATCGCAGTAGATCAGCAGTTGCCTGCAGGAATTATTGCTACAGGTGAATTTATCTACAACCAGGACGTGAACGGGGTAGCTTACTACAACGCGAACTTGCCAGTTCAATTCTCTCAATTCGTTGGAAATGATACCCGTGCAAGATGGAATGCGCCTTCCAACCCCAACCGACTAAATGCTAAAATTCCAAATGCAGTAACCTTGTCTAACCAGGCTGTAGGATACTCATGGGTAGCTTCTTTCTCTTTGGAGAGACCATTCACAAACGGTCTATTCTTGAAAGGTGCGTATAGCTACGGTGAATCTAAGAATACTGTGGATCCAGGATCCATCGCTTCAGGTACTTGGTTTGGTAATCCAATTACTTCCGATCCAAACAACCCAGCTTTAGCAATGTCTTCCAACTTTATGGGACACAGAGTTTTCGCTACTGCGTCTTACTCTAAAGATATCTTCAAGTTTGGAAATACTTCAGTATCCATCTTCTGGGAAGGTAGAACAATCGGTAACGCGAGTTACGTGGTTGGTGGTGACTTGAACAATGACGGTGGTACTGCAAACGATTTGATCTACATCCCTGCTACCAAAGCGGAAATGAACTTCCAAGCATTTACAGCGAGTGGCAAGACTTTCACTGCCGCAGAGCAAGCTGATGCATGGGAAGCATACATTCTCCAGGACAAGTACTTGAGTGCTAACCGTGGTGGATATGCTCAAAGAGGCGCTGTGATCATGCCAATGGTATACCGTGCAGACCTTTCTTTTGCACAGCAGTTGTTTACCAACATTGGAGGCAAGAGAAATACCTTGGAATTCCGTATGGATATTCTGAACGTGGGCAACTTGCTTGATTCGGATTATGGTGTAGGTAAGACTTTCAACTCTACGCAGCCTATTGTGGTTGGATCACCTGTTGCCAGTGCAGATGGTAGACCTCAGTACAGAATGAGAAACTTTGGAACGAGCTTAGTCTCTGAAACGTACAGAGCCACCGCTGGTGTAGCTGACGTATGGAGAATGCAGTTTGGTTTGAGATATATCTTCAACTAAGCTTTAATCTTGATTCTTTGAAAGCGCCCCGAACTTCGGGGCGCTTTTTTTGTTATAAAACTCAGTTGGTTGTGGATCAAACCTTTCGTAACTTCCTTTAGAACGATATCCCTCCTATTTCCCTTTGGTGGCAAGGATTTGCCATCCCTATGTTTTCTAAAGATTAGCGAAAAATCTGTGGTATATTTGCCACACGGCATTAAGTAGGTCTCCAAGTACTAGTAGCTCATGTTATACTACAAGCAATTTCTTCACACACAGAGTAGCGAGTGGGTCGTCTTTATCCACGGCGCAGGGGGAAGCTCCGCGGTATGGCATAAGCAGTTGAGAGACTTCCAAAAAGAATACAACTTGCTCCTTATCGACCTTCGTGGTCATGGTAAATCTGCAGAAATGCCTCAAGCCATCTGGGAGAAGCAGTATACTTTTGAGGCGGTGACCAAAGACATTATTGAAGTACTCGATCATCTCCAACTTCCTCCAGCACATTTTATGGGAGTATCCTTGGGGACCATTTTGGCAAGGCAGCTAGCAGAAATGGAACCAGGCCGCGTAAAATCTTTGGTGATGGCTGGTGCCGTTACCCGATTGAATACGCAGAGTAGGGTGTTGGTTTTTCTAGGAAACACCTTCAAACGAGTGATTCCCTACATGTGGCTGTACAAACTTTTTGCTTTCGTGATTATGCCTAGGAGACAGCATGCAGAGTCGCGGAATCTATTTATCAATGAAGCCCAGAAACTGTGTCAAAAGGAGTTTATCCGTTGGTTTAAATTGACCAAGGACATCAATCCACTTTTGAACTATTTCAAGGAAAAAGACTTGGGAATTCCCACTCTATATGTGATGGGGGATCAGGATGTAATGTTTCTTGAACCAGTCAAATTTTTGATTCGTTCACATAAAAGTTCACTTCTTGAGGTGTTGAACCAGTGTGGCCATGTGGTCAATGTAGAAAAACCAGAGGAGTTCAATCAACTTGCTCTTGCCTTTATTAAAAACCAACAGTAACTGCCCAATTTTGCGATGAAAAAACAAACCAAAATCTTTCTAGTTCTTGGCATCTTCCTGCTGCTTGCGCTAGCCTATTTTTATCCGAGGATTGGAACTCAACCCGAAGGTGGCGCTCCAGCACCAGGAGGTCCTGCAAGCGGAGGAGGAGATCCGCTGGCAGTCAATGTAATCCAACTTAAAAAGGAGACCTTAAACAATCAACTACAGGTTTCAGGTACCATCTTACCCAATGAATCGGTAGATATCAAACCTGAAATCAGTGGGTTGGTGACCAAGGTCAACTTTAAGGAAGGTCAATACGTGACCAAGGGTACACCACTCGTGTATCTGAATGACAACGAGCTTCAAGCACAATACCAGCGGCTGCAGTATACCCAAAAGTTGTTTCAAACTCAGGAGTCGAGACAAAAGCAGCTCTTAGCCAGAGAGGCGATTAGCCAAGAGGAATACGATATTGTGCTCAACCAATACAATACAGCCCTTTCTGATATCAAATTGGTGCAGGCTCAATTGGAGAAAACAGTGATCCGTGCCCCTTTCAATGGAAGATTGGGTCTTCGCCAAATTTCCGAAGGAGCAGTAATCAATGCGTCCAATATCATTGTAAGCATCGTGAACATTGATCCCATCAAATTGGAATTTTCCATCCCAGAGCGCTATGCTGCCTTGGTGACGGTGGGTTCTCCTATATTTTTCAGTAGTGAATCTTCCAAAGAAGAAGTAGAGGGCAAAGTGTATGCCTTTGAACCGCAAGTAGACGCAGCTACCCGTACGATAAAACTTAGAGCACAAAGTCCCAATAAAAGTGGAAAATATTTACCTGGGATGTTTGTCAAAATACGCTTTGTATTAGACGTTAAAGAAGATGCGCTACTCGTTCCAGCAGAAGCAGTTATTCCCGAGCTGTCGGGCTACAAAGTATTTGTTGTAGGTGCCGATGGAAATGCTGAGCAGCGGATGATTGAAATTGGTACGCGAACAGACACGCAAGTGCAGGTGCTTTCAGGTTTGGTTGAAGGAGATAAGGTGCTCACTACAGGGGTGATGCAAGTACGTCAGGGAATGCCCATCAAGCCAACACTACAAAATTAAGCGGTCTTATGGCTAGTTTATCAAGTATCAGTATCAAGCGGCCTGTACTGGCCATCGTGATGTCTCTAGTTATCCTGCTATTTGGCGGGATAGGCATTTCACTTTTAGGTGTGCGCGAATACCCCTCCGTAGATCCTCCGGTCATCAATGTGAGTACCTCCTATGTGGGTGCCAATGCAGATGTAATTCTGGCCCAGATCACCGAGCCTCTTGAGGAGCAAATTAATGGTATTCAAGGAATCAAATCCCTGACTTCCACCAGCGCGGATGGTAGAAGCAATATCACCGTTGAGTTTGAGGTGGGAGCAGACTTAGAAGCTGCCGCAAATGATGTGCGGGACAAGGTTTCTGGTGCACAGCGTAGTTTGCCTCCGGATGCCGATCCTCCAGTTGTATCCAAGGCAGATGCTGACTCCCAGCCCATCGTTGGGGTCAATGTGAAAAGTGATCAACGCGACTTGCTTGAGCTTACAGAAATTGCAGATAATATATTCAAGGAGCGTCTTCAAACCATCCCTGGAGTGAGTAGGGTTCAGATTTGGGGAGAAAAGGAATATGCGATCCGCTTGCGTATGGATCCGCTGAAAATGGCTTCCTATGGAATTACTCCTATGGATGTACTCAGCAAAATTCAATCTGAAAATGTGGAGCTCCCTTCGGGTCGAATTGAAGGGCAAAACATTGAGCTTTCTGTACGAACAAAAAGCCGCTTGAGTTCCCCTCAAGAGTTTGACCAATTGATCATTAAAGAAAGTGAAACCAACATTGTTCGCTTTCAGGATATCGGTACTGCAGAGCTCTCGGCTTTAAACGAAAAAACCTTACTTCGCAGAGATGGGGTTCCCATGGTTGCGGTGGTATTGGTTCCACTTCCTGGATCCAACAACATTGAAATTGCGGATGAGTTTTACAAGCGATTGGAGTTTATCAAAAAGGACTTACCCGCTGATGTAGGGGTTGAGGTAGGCTTTGATGGCACGGAATACATTCGCCAGTCGATTTCGGAAGTGGAAGAGACGATCATTACCGCATTTATCCTCGTAGTTGCCATTATCTTTCTCTTTTTGAGAGATTGGCGCACCACCTTTATACCAGTAGTGACTATTCCTATCTCGTTGATTGGTGTATTTTTTATCATGTACTTGATGGATTTTTCCATCAACGTCCTTACACTTTTGGGTATTGTGCTCTCGATTGGTTTGGTGGTCGATGACGCCATTGTGGTCTTGGAGAATATCTATGCCCGAATAGAAAAAGGGGAAAAACCGATGGAAGCTGCTGCCAAAGGATCTGAGGAGATCTTCTTTGCGGTAATCGCAACTACCATCGCCTTAGCGGCGGTATTCTTGCCAGTAATTTTCCTTACAGGTACGACGGGGAGACTATTTCGTGAGTTTGGAATTGTAGTGGCTGGGTCTGTATTGATTTCTGCATTTGTGGCCCTTACAATGACCCCCATGCTCAGCGCACGCATGTTGAAAAACCGGGAAAAGCAGAATGCTTTTTATCGATTCACGGAACCCTTCTTTGTCAACATGAACCTGTTCTATGAGCGAACGCTCACCCAATTCATGAAGGTGAGATGGATTTCTTTTCCGATCATCGGAGTCATGGGACTTGGGATTTATTGGTTGTTTTCTAACCTGCAAACCGAGTTGG
>JAXISU010000159.1:0-5007 GCA_034680425.1 Cyclobacterium sp. | reverse complement strand
TTCTAGGCTTTTTGGGTCCCAATGGAGCAGGCAAATCCACTACGCTCAAAATCATCACGGGTTACCTTGCTGCGGATTCAGGGTCGGTCAGCGTTTTGGGTGCCGATGCGCTCACACATCCCAAAAAACTTGCTGCACAGATTGGCTACCTTCCTGAGAATAATCCCCTCTACCTGGATAGCTACGTGCGTGAGTTTTTGGAATTTTCGGGAGGCATCTACGGCATGAAATCTGCCGATATTCGCCGCCGTACGGAGGAAATGATCCGCAAAACAGGGCTTCAACAGGAGCAACACAAGAAAATAGGACAGCTATCCAAAGGCTATCGGCAGCGGGTGGGCATTGCACGCGCACTACTTCATGATCCTGCTCTGGTAATCCTAGATGAGCCCACTACGGGATTAGATCCCAATCAGCTCGTAGATATTCGCAACTTGATATTGGAAGTGGCTGAAAATAAGACCTTGATTTTTTCTACGCACATCATGCAAGAGGTGGAGGCCGTATGCCAGGATGTGGTGATCATCAATCAAGGGAAAATCCGATCTGCAGGCTCGCTGGCAGACTTGAAATCGGCTTCCTCCCAGGTAAGCTTGATTCTCGAAACGGAAGAAGCCCTGGAATTGTCCTGGTTTGAAGGCATCGGAACCCCCAGCTTTGGAACCAAAGCCCCACAGGAATTGGTGCTACTTACTCAAGATGCTACCGAAGCGCGCAAGGCCATCTTGCAGGTGGTCGCGCAGCGGCAACTCAGCCTGATTCGCTTGGATCAAGGCGTCAAAAATTTGGAAACGCTTTTTCGGGAAATCACGCAGGGCCAATGAAAAGTTTATTCCTCAAAGAAATTTCAGCCTTTTTTGGGAGCCTCACCGGCTACCTGGTTCTGGTTTTGTTTCTGGTGGCCTTGGGCTTGATTGTCTGGGTTTTTCCAGAAACTTCCGTGCTTGACTACGGCTATGCCGATTTGGAGTCTCTTTTTCTGTACACCCCCTATGTATTTACTTTTCTGATTCCGGCGATCTCCATGCGCAGCTTGGCCGAGGAGCGACGGGCAGGAACCTGGGAACTGTTGCAGACTTCACCACTCAGCCTGGTTCAGATCGTCCTAGCCAAGTACCTAGCCCTACTTTTACTTGTTTTTCTAGCAGTACTGCCCACCTTGGGCTATGCCTATTCCATTTCCCTATTGGGTAATCCTCCGGGCAACCTAGATTGGGCGGGCTTCTTTGGGAGTTGGCTCGGGCTACTGATGATTGGGGCTACTTTTGCCGCTGTGGGCTTGTTTGCGAGTTCGTTGACCTCCCAGCAAGTGGTGGCCTTTGTGCTCGGTGTATTTCTATGCTTTCTCTTGTATTTTGGATTGACAGCCCTAGCTGGCATGGTGCCTGGGGATTGGGCTTATTGGGTGGAGGAACTCAGTTTGAGCTACCATTACGATAGCTTGAGCCGAGGCGTGATTGACAGCAGGGACCTCTTTTTTCTGCTAGGCATGATTTGGATTTTTCTTGGGGCAGCGGTTTTGATTTTGAAGGGAAAATGAAACAGCGCATTTCACATCGTCTCCTTCCACTAGGAATTCTAGGCTTGGGCATCCTCCTTTTCTTTGGATTGGGACAGGTACTTCGGTTTCGAATTGACCTCACTGAGGAAAAGCGTTATTCCCTGCATCCTTCCACACTTCAGCTTTTGGAAGGGATAGATCGTCCCTTGCATGTAGATATTTTGCTTACTGGTGAGGAGCTCCCTGGAGGGATGCGTCGCCTTCAAAAGTCCATTGAGGAGACTGTCCGCACTTTCAATGCCTATTCGGCGGAGAATATTACCGTATCCTATTTTGATCCAATGGAGGTGACCGACTCCTTGAAGGAAGAGTTTATCTACACGCTTGCAGACTACGGCATTCGCCCGACCAATCTCTTTGTCAACAAGGCCACTGGGCAGCAGGAACAGCTTATTTTTCCTGGAATCTTGGTGTCAGATGATACCTACGAAACAGGTGCTTTGATCTTGAAAGGGGAGCGAGGCATGTCGGCTGAGCAGACCTTGAATGCATCCATAGAAAATCTAGAGTTTGAAATTGCACAGGCCATCCAAAAATTACTGTATCCTCAAAAAACCGCTTTAGCGATGATCATTGGCCATGGGGAGCTGGCTGAGGACGATGGCTTTGGGATGGTGGAAGCCCTCAATGGTCGCTACGAATTGTTTAAGGTGCCGATGGAGCAGGCCAAGAAAGTAGAGGACCTGAGTTCTTTTTCAGCGGTATTCATTTTGGGTCCCGACAGTGCTTATTCCGATCGAGAACTATTTCTCTTGGATCAATACGTGATGGGAGGAGGCAATTTGGTGGTAGCTGCCGAGGGAGCAAATTTGGATTTAAGCCAATTGGCAGGAGAAGGAGCATTAGCTCTACCACAGGAGAATAGCTTGGATCGCCTATTGTTTCGGTATGGGATTCGTGTGAACAAAGACTTGATTCAGGATCTTAATTTTGGGGTGATTCCAGTCATGGGCGGAAACTTTGGTAACCAAGAGCAGCTGGTTCCCATGCCTTGGCCGTATCATTTCCACGCGGGCCGCATGTATCCCCATCCGATCACCAAGGGCTTGGATCAAGTCAATTTTCGATTTGCGAGCAGCCTAGATACCGTAAAGGCCGATGGGGTAAAAAAGACACCCTTGCTTTTCAGTTCGGAGCGTTCTCGAATTTTGCCCTTGCCTCATTTGATTAGTTTAGAAGCATTTCAGGAGCCACCTCTAGAATCTGAATTTGGAATACAGCACCTCCCGCTTGCTTACTTGCTGGAAGGGGAGTTTACTTCCCTATTCAAAAACCGGTTTGTTCCAGCGGAATTTGCTGGTAGTTCGGTGAAAAACACCGGGAATGGAAAAGTAGTGGTTATCGGTGATGCGTCTCTATTTCAAAGTCAAGTCAACCCAGCAGATCAGGAGCCACTTCCACTAGGGGAGGATCCGATGGAGCAGACCACCTTTGCCAATAAGCAGTTTTTGGAAAACATCGTGCAATACCTGACCGACCCGGAAGGCATCATTGCCACGCGTACGAAAGTCTTGCAGATTCGTCCCTTAGACAAGGTGAAGGTCGCCGAGGAGAAGCAATTCTGGCAGCTAATCAATGTGGGAGCACCTGTGCTTTTCTTGGTCTTAATGGGTGGAGTATTTGGCTTGCTGCGGGTGAAACGATTTTCCCGAAGGGCATAAACGAAAAATCAACCAACTATTTGTAACTTTTTTACCACAATTGAGAGGCAGGTCGGCTGAATTAGCATTTTATTTATAAATTTACCACACTAGAAAAAAACTATACCACCCCTACGATATGAAATTTATTGTTTCTTCCTCCGCCTTGCTCAAGCAGCTTTCTGCCATCAACGGTGTAGTGACCACCAATCCGGTGGTGCCTATTCTGGAAAACTTTCTTTTTGAAATCAAAGGGTCTGTATTGACCATCACTGCTTCGGATCTGCAGACTTCCATGATGACAGAACTTCAGGTGGAAGCCAAGGAAGACGGAAATATTGCCGTGCCAGCACGTATTTTGATTGAAACCTTGAAAAACTTGCCTGAGCAGCCGGTGACTTTCAGCATCGATCACGACACCTACGCGGTAGAAATCAGCTCCGACAATGGACGCTACCGTCTTGCGGGTGAAAATGCCACAGACTTTCCAAAAATTCCTACCGTAAGCAACGCCACTACCGTGGATATGTCTACAGAGGTATTGTCTTCAGCTATTGCAAATACCATTTTTGCTACCTCTTCGGACGAACTACGTCCTGCGATGACTGGGGTATACATCAATTTGAGCCCAACCAACACCACTTTTGTGGCAACGGATGGTCACCGCTTGGTGCGCTACAGAAGAGTAGACGTGGCTTCCAGCAATGGAGCTAGCTTGATTATCCCTAGAAAAGCCTTGAACCTCTTGAAGTCTACCTTGCCATCAGAAAATGTGCCTGTCGCAGTGGAGTTCAACCAGTCCAATGCCTACTTCAAGTTTTCAAACATCAAGATGATCTGTCGTCTCATTGACGAGCGATTCCCAGATTACGAAAACGTGATTCCAACCGAGAATCCAAACCGCATGAACATCGATCGCTTGGAGTTTTTGGGTTCCTTGAGACGTATTGCCATTTATGCCAACAAGACTACGCACCAGGTACGCTTGAAGTTGACCGGTAGCGAGTTGATGATCTCGGCAGAAGATCTGGACTTCTCCAACGAAGCCAACGAGCGCTTGTCTTGCGACCACGAGGGCGAAGATATCGAGATCGGATTCAACGCGAAGTTCTTGGTAGAAATGTTGAACAACCTTTCTTGCAAAGAAGTAAGCTTGAAATTCTCCGCACCAAACCGTGCAGGTTTGATCTTGCCAGCTACCCAGGATGCCAACGAAGACATCTTGATGCTTGTGATGCCGGTGATGCTCAACAACTACGTTTAATCCAAACCACCAACCCTACGAAAAAGCCCGTCCCGCAGTATTGCGAGACGGGCTTTTTTTGTCCCACCTTTGAGGTCTATCAGACCTCGAAGGTGTTCAATAATCCTCCTTGTTTTTTTGGACCGCCCCGATGGGGCTATTCGTTCCATGTTTTGCTGTTCTGATCCAGGGGTTGAAACCCCTGGTTGGGTTGCTGTCGCCCCGCTGGGGCTTGAGCTGCTCGTGATTTGCAATCCACGAGCCACTATCTTAGAATTTTCAATTCCCAACTATCTCCCTAAATTCCCCAAGGGACCACCTTCTTTTTTGGCATCCCGCAACATTTTGAGGTAAAGTCCTTCTACCCGTTCCCTTGCCCAGGGAGTTTTGCGAAGAAACTTCAGGCTGGAGGCAATGCTGGGGTCGTGTGTGAAGCAGCGAATGGTGATGCGGTCGCCTAGGTCTTCCCAGCCGTAGAAGGACACCAGTTGGGCGATCATGTCGGCTAGGGTGACGCCGTGAAGGGGATTGTTTGCTTGTGAATCCATAGGGGTAGATTAGGT
>JAXISU010000158.1:0-5016 GCA_034680425.1 Cyclobacterium sp. | reverse complement strand
CCTGATTCAGTCAAGTACGCATTCGGGATCGGCGCCTTCGTTTTGTTTACCTCCATCCTCTTTACCATCCTCAAGACTGAAGAATACCCTCCCGAGGATCTGGAGGCATTTAAACGAGAAAAAGAAAGCAAAAAGGGCTTTTTTACAGGTGTAAAAGAGGTTTTTCAGCTGATAGTAACCATGCCCACGGTGATGAAACAGTTGGGTCTGGTCCAGTTTTTCTCCTGGTTCGCCTTTTTCACCATGTGGAGCTTCGCGACTCCTGCCATTACGGAGCATGTTTTCGGAGCAACAGACACCAGTTCCGCCGCTTACAATACCGCTGCGGACCAAGTAGGAAATTACCTCGGTACCTATGGGCTAGTTTCCATGTTTTTTGCCTTGAACCTCTCTTTCGTAGCCTCAAAAATCAAAATCAACCGAAAACTCCTCCACCTATTCAGTCTACTCGCCGGTGGTCTTGGATTTATATTGATTTACTACGTGAGCGAACCCTGGATGCTGCATATCTGCTTTGCCTTGGTTGGCATTGCCTGGGCCAGTATCCTTTCCATGCCTTATGCCATGCTTTCCGGATCAGTGGAGCCTCAAAAAATGGGTACTTACATGGGGATTTTCAACATGTTTATTGTCATTCCACAGATTGTCGCTGCCTTGGGTGGGGTTAATTTCTTGTACAAAATCCTCTTTGGCGAAGCGGTCATCAACACCATGCTTCTCGCAGGAACATTACTCATTGTTGCTGGGCTTTGCAACCTGCTGATTACAGACAAAAGAGCCACTCACGATTAATATCCCGATATAAAATCAAAAATCCGGTAGGAAAATTCTCCTACCGGATTTTTTTATGCACTAACTCGCAAGCCTAAATCAAAGGACTCAGCATCTATTTTCAATCCCCAAGTTTAGTCCAATCCCATTCCTTGTTGATGTGGGAAATGGCATGATGTGCCGTGAGGTCGTATTGACAAGGCACAATGGATACGTAATTGTTGGCAATCGCCCACTCGTCGTTGTCCTCACCCTTGTCGAAATTGACAAAATTTCCTGCCAACCAGAAATATTTCCTACCCGTCGGGTCAAAGCGCTCCACAAATTCCTCCTGCCACTTGGCATCCGCTTGCCTACAAATTTTTATTCCTCGAATATCCTCATTTCGCTTGGGTGGGAAATTCACATTCAAGGCAATCCCTTTCGGAATTCCATGTTCCAACACTTGACGTGCGATTTTTTCTACCCATTCTTCCACATGGGAAAAATCTGCCCTAGAGGAAAAATCACAGAGGCTAAAACCAATCGAAGGCAACCCTTCCAAGGCCCCTTCAATCGCAGCAGACATGGTTCCAGAATACAAAACAGAAATGGAGGTATTGGATCCGTGATTGATCCCGCTGACTACTAAGTCAGGCTTGCGATCTTTGAGGACATGGTGCTTGGCTAGTTTGACGCAGTCCGCTGGAGTTCCGCTGGACTTGTAAGCCAGGACATCCTCAAAAATATCCTCTTCATAGAGCCGTAGCGTTTGCCCGATGGTAATCGCATGTCCCATGCCCGATTGGGGGCTATCTGGGGCGACCACTACTACGTCACCCAATTTCTTCATGACAGACACCAATACACGAATTCCTTTGGAGGTAATGCCATCGTCATTGGAGACGAGAATCAAGGGTCTTGACATGCTTAATTGTTTTTTAAGTCGTTGTAATAGGCCGTGATCCGCAGCAGATCCCCACGCTGATCGTGTTCGAGGCGATTCTTTCGCATGTACAGCTGCATTTCTTCGTCGTAACCCGTGAGCAGGTCAAACAATTCTTTTTTCTTACCACTGTAGCGTTCCAATCGGCCATTTTTCAAAAAATAATAGGTAAAGGCCAAACGATAGCCTGTTGCAGTCTGTGGTCCCCAAAAAGGATTCATTCCCATGCCTGACCAATTGTTCATCCCTCGATTGTCTGTGGCTATGTATTCCCGACAAAGCAGGGCAATGTGCTCTCCTTGGGTCAATACCTCAAAAAAGATGGGCGTTTCGTAATCCCCATTCAAGGCATAAGGAAGACTGTAAAACTTTCGAATGCCCGCGTAAGTCTCATCGTAAATTTCAAAGCTCGTCACATTGGAGGCAGTAAAAGTAATCACCGTCTCAGCCTGCAGCTGCACCAGATTGGTTTCCAAATCATATTTCACCAACCCAGTCGAAGTACTCCCATCCACCAAATTCAAAGTGCCTTTGTGCCATTTCTGGGAAGGGAATTGATTTCGAGTTTGCGCCCAGCTCAGGCTGCCCAAACACACAAAAATCAAGAGTAAGTATAGTTTCAAGTTTCGCATCAGGTATACAAACGGAGTTGCTGGCTTCAAGTTTCTAAAATTTAGCTGCAGCTTTTACCCCAGTTATTTAAGAATGGTATGCCCCATTTTATCCCGCTTGGTTTGCAGGTATTTTTCATTGTGCGGATTGGGCTGGATCTCGATCGGAACTTGGTCCACGATCTCAAGCCCATACCCGAGCAATCCTACTCGCTTCTGAGGATTGTTGGAAATCAATCGAATCTTGGACACTCCCAAATCCCGTAGAATCTGTGCGCCAACTCCGTAATCTCTACTATCCATCGGGAGACCCAGAGCCAAATTGGCCTGCACAGTATCCATACCCTCTTCTTGAAGTTTGTAAGCCTTCAATTTGTTGATCAGGCCGATACCTCTCCCCTCCTGGTTCATGTACAAGACCACTCCTTTGCCTTCCTGCTCCACCAATTCCATGGCTGCATGCAGTTGGGGTCCGCAGTCACATCTGCAGGAACCAAATATATCTCCCGTAGCGCAAGAGGAATGTACGCGTACCAAGACAGGCTCGTCCTTCTCCCACGTTCCTTTGATCAAAGCCAAATGAATCTCCTGGGTGTTGGTTTGTCGGTAAGCAAGCAAATCAAAATTTCCCCAAGCAGTAGGCATGTCTACCCCAATTTCTCGGGTAATCAAGGATTCATTTTTGAGTCGGTAGGCGATCAAATCCTTGATGGAAACGAGCTTGAGTTGAAACCGCTCGCGCACTTTCACCAAGTCATCTAGCCGTGCCATGGTCCCATCTTCGTTCATGATTTCGACCAGCACGCCTGCAGGCTGTAAACCAGCCAACCGTGAAAAATCTATCGCCGCTTCGGTATGCCCAGCTCTTCGAAGAACTCCTCCACGCTTTGCTTTCAGAGGAAAAATATGTCCTGGCTTGCCCAATTCATTGGGATGAATGCTATCGTCCACCAAAGCTTGGATAGTCTTGGCACGATCTGAAGCGGAAATACCCGTGGTACAGCCATGACCAATCAAGTCTACAGATACCGTAAAGGGTGTTTCAAATACAGCCGTATTGCTTCCCACCATCAAATCTAATCCCAGCTTTTCGCATCGATCCTCAATCAAAGGAGCGCAGATCAGTCCACGTCCGTGGGTGGCCATAAAGTTGATGATCTCCGGAGTGACCTTTTCGGCAGCACATACAAAATCGCCTTCATTTTCACGGTCCTCATCGTCCACAACAATGATCACTTCGCCGTTTTTAATGGCTTCAATGGCATCTTCAATGGGGTCAAGCGTATAATTTTCCACGAGTTGGGGTGTTAAGCAGATGGTTTAGGATACAAATGTAGCCTCTTTAAAAACAAAACCGGAAGCAGCCAAAGAAAGTTTGGAATTAACCAATGACTATGCCTAGTTCCTTGTCTATTTTAAGTTTAAAATTCTTTAGTTCTAGATACAATTCAAGCAATTCACGCATCTTTCCCTCCTCCAGTTGCTGTTGCTCGGCTTCCTTTATATTGGACATTGCCTCTTCCATTAATTTTTGAAGGAGGCGACGCTTCAATCTCAAAATGGACTTGAATGCGGTATTTGCCAAATCATCGGATTCCAACTGGATAAAAATCTGGAATTTATCTTTCCAATGCGTCGACACCTCATGGCGCTGTGTGATCAAGGCAATCGCTTCTTGCCGAATCTCCGCATCTCCATGATTGAGAAATAACTCATCCGTAGGCACATTACCCAACTCAACGCTTTCTCGATAGATCAGGAGCATTTTTTGGTAGACGGGAGTTTGAAAGCTCACATCTGCTATTTCTGCGAGGATGTATTGGCAAAAATGAAGTTCCTGTTCATCCAATTTTTGACCTCCGTAGTTGAGCAAAAGCCGCATCGTTTCTCGCTCTTGCGCCAAAAGATGGTCTTCTGTCCCAGCCTCTACAGGTAGCGGCAGCAGGTCTTCAATACTTTCTTCAATCGCTTTTTCCTCTTTGGCTCGCTCAAACTGATCCTTCTGCGTTTTGATCAGGATTTTATTGAGTTCGGCATGCAGGATTTCTTCCTCTATACCTAGGAGACCAGAAGCTTCCTTGGCATACACAGAACGGATAATCGGATCAGGAATTTTCCCGATACTTTGCACCACTTCACGGATGATCCCTGCCTTGCGGATGGGATCCTTTTCGATTTCATCTTGGTACAGGCCGATCTTAAACCCAATGAAATCCCGACTATTTACTTTCAAATACTCCTGAAAGGCTTGCGAGCCTACTTTTCTAGAATAGCTATCTGGGTCCTCCCCGTCGGGAAAAACTACCGCTTTGACATTCAAACCGCCTTCCAACAACAAATCTATACCGCGAAGGGAGGCCTTGATGCCGGCGGAATCTCCATCGTAGAGGACGGTCACTTGGTTGGTAAACCTCCGGATCATCTTGATCTGCCCGTCCGTCAAGGAAGTGCCTGACGAAGCAACTACGTTTTCAATTCCTGAGAGGTGCAAGGAAACTACATCTGTGTAGCCTTCCACCAGGTAACAATTGTCTTGGTCGCGAATGGCTTTCTTTGCCTGAAACATCCCATACAGCACATCACTTTTGTGGTAAATGGGGGTTTCTGGAGAGTTGATGTATTTGGGTTGATTTTTATCCTTGGTTAGAATTCTCGCTCCAAAACCGATAGGCGTGCCGCTCACATTGTGAATGGCGAAGGTCACCCGAT
>JAXISU010000157.1:0-5019 GCA_034680425.1 Cyclobacterium sp. | reverse complement strand
CCTGATTCTACCAGATGGGCACTTACTTCTTCATCCGTAAAGGCACGAACTAATATCTTTTGGGTTCGAGATAAAATAGTCGTCAGCAATTGATCAGCCTGGGAGGTGACCAGCAGAAATAGGGTTTTGGCAGGTGGCTCCTCAATAATCTTGAGTAAGGCATTGGCCGCTGAAGGGTGTAAATATTCAGGTGCCCAGATCAGCATGATCTTGTACCCTCCCTCAAAAGACATCAACGACAGCGTCTGAATCATCTTTCGAGCCGCTGCCTTGGTGATGTTTAACTGCTTTTTTTCAAAGCCATTGAAGTAGATGAAGTCGTGGACATTGCCATAGGGCTGACCCAAGACAAATTTTCTCCAATTGCCCAACAGGTCAGATTTCTCATCCTTCCCATCCTCATCTCCCTCCTCTTCTTTGGAGGAGGCCACTACTGGAAATGCAAAGTTTAAATCTGGAAGAATCAATTTATTCATCCGCTGGCAGGATCCACAGGTGCCGCAGGAGTCGGTTTCTGTTTTTGCCTCGCAATACAAGTAACTCGCTAAAGCCAAAGCCAGAGTCAAGTTGGCAGAACCTTCTGGCCCATGAAACAAAAGTGCATGGGCAAGGTGGTTCAACTTCACTGCGTTGAGAAGCTTTTCTTTGGTTTCCGGAAGTCCAGGTATGGCTGCAAACTGCATGGTGCGGTGGGTCAGGAAGTTTTATCCCAAATTCTGTAGCTTTTGGTCAATTCAAAAACCTTATCCAAAATTTCTTTTTCATCTACCCCAGGCAAATGAGGGGATGAAATTGCGTGGATAGCCATCCCCAAACACGTTGGCTCCGACACCGATAACGGTACCAGTATTGAACATGGTATTGATGCCGCACTTGCTGTGGTCTCCCATCATCAAGCCGCGAAATTGCAGTCCTGTGTTGGCAAATCCTCCTTTGGTGTAGTCCCAAAGTTTGACAGGCGCGTAGTTGTTTTTGAGGTTGGAGGTATTTGTATCTGCACCTAGGTTACACCACTCCCCGATCACGGAGTTGCCCAAAAATCCATCGTGCCCTTTGTTGGAATAGCCCAAAATAACCGAATTAGACACCTCTCCACCCACCTTGGAAAAGGGGCCAATGGTGGTGTCGCCACGAAGCTTTGCCCCCATATTGACTGTGGATCCTTCACAAAGTGCAAAGGGCCCTCGAATCAAGGCGCCTTCTTGTACCTCTGAATTTTTGCCCAAATAGATGGGTCCTGCTTCGGCATTGAGCACAGCTGCACGTACTTGCGCCCCTTCTTCAATAAAAATTTGATGCTCCCCATAGCAACGGGTGTGGGGATCCAGCATAGGTTGGGAGGTTCTTCCGGCAGTGATTAGGTTAAAATCCTTGCGGATTTCCGCCGCATTGAATTGGAAAATGTGCCAGGTTTTCTGGAGGAGAACAGGGTCCTGCTCCAGTTGAATGATTTTCTTTTCGGAGGCAAAAGCCAAGCTTTTCTCCTGCGGCCCGCAAGCGGTAGCCAACAGGGTTTTTCCAAAAAATAAAGCCTCATCCTCTTTTAAGGCAGAGATTTGTGTCCAAGAATTCGCATCTGGCAACCAGGAGCCATTGATGGCTATTCCCTGCGCTGCTGTTCTTGGAAAAGATTTTTGAAGGTACTCCTGCGTCCAGAAAGAAATGGATGCTCCGGTGTATTTTTCCCATTTCTCTGAAACTTTCAAAATCCCTACCCGAAGGTCGGCGATGGGCCGAGTAAAGGTGAAGGGAAGGAGAGATCCGCGGATGGCAGGATCGTCAAACAGGAGAAGTTGCTTCATAGAACAAAAATAAAAAAGTCTCCCGGAATCTTTGCTCCGGGAGACTTTTTCGAAGAACGAAAATCGAAATTACTTCTTGGCGTAACGCTTGTTGAATTTCTCCACACGACCTGCGGTATCCAACAACATTTTCTTACCAGTGTAGAAAGGGTGAGACTCAGAGCTCACTTCAATTTTGAACACAGGGTAGGTATTGCCATCCGTCCACACGATAGTTTCGTTGGTTTCGATGGTAGACTTCGTCAAAAACTTAAACTCACTAGAGGTGTCGTAAAATACCACGTCTCTGTAGTTTGGATGAATATCGCTTTTCATGCTATTGCTAGTTTTAATTTTGCTTTTCTGAAATGAGGCACAAAGATATTCTTTTAAATAAATCCGACCAAATGTTTAGAAAGGATTTATTGAATAATCTCAGAAAAACTGGGGCTATCCGGTTTACTTGCTTTTAAAATCGCCTCGTTTGATGGATCGGATAAACTGAGACCAGGCAAATGGGTCCAAAATCCGTAAAGGTCTAGGTCCATAGATGTCTTGATTTTGGAGCATCTGCGCCTCCTGGAAGGCTCGGAAATTCTCCCCTCCCGAGGCCGGCATGGATTCTGCCCAGCGGAGGAGCATCTCCGGTCGCATGTTGGTTCGGCTGATGGACATTGGATCCACCACGGACATGGCTATCACCGCTTGCTTAAATTCATCCTCTGTAGGATAGGGCATGACTTCTATCTCTGCCAAAGCAATCTCATCCACTTCCATAGTCAGGATCAAGGAGATGCGATCCTTATCCATATTTTCAGGAACCGTAAAACTTTGCTTCTTCAATCCAATGAAGGTGAAGACGATGGTATCTCCTTCCAAGACTGGCATGGAAAAATAGCCGAATCGCCCAGAAACTGTTCCTCTCCCCTTTTTAGGTACATAAATATTCACCCCAGGCACCGCATCCGTACTATCAGCATTGAGGACAATACCAGAAAGTTGAACGACTTTTTTTTCCTGCTTATCTTGAGCCACAAGGTCTTGGCTGCAGAAAAAAAATCCCGACAACAGAATAAGCGCGTATAAATGGGTTATTTTCACGAATATTGGGTTCAAAGCGGTGCAGATCTTGGAATTCTTGTGAATTTAAAGCCAATTTCAGCGATTATTTTCGTTTCACCTCGTTCCAGAAGTTAAAACTTACTAATGAGACTCAAAAATATCAGTTTAAACTATGGTTTGCGAATTTTTAAAGCACTTTCGGAAGAGCCGCGTGTGCGTATCCTGCATTTATTGATGCAGAATAAGGAATTGAGCATCTCAGACCTGGAACTTATTTTGGACTTTACGCAAACAAAAACTAGCCGTCACTTGATTTACTTAAAGAATGCCGGCCTCCTCGGAAGCAGAAGGGTAGATCAATGGATGTTTTACTACATCTTGGAAGAATACCTCGAAATCCTGCAACAGATTTTTAAGTTGATCCAAAAGGATGCAAACCTGACTAAAGATCAGGCTACTTATGAAATCTTAAAATCCAACCGAGAACTGGCAAGCAATAAGATTGAAAACAACCAGTACAGACGCTAATTTTTCTTGAAAACCTACCAGCATGTATTTTTCGACCTAGACCATACGCTATGGGACTACGATCGAAACGTACGCGAATCCCTCTCAGAACTCTTCCAAATCTATGCCTTGCAAGACCTGGGCATCCCCACTTTCGATCAGTTTTTTTCCTCCTTTCATACAGTCAACTACCAATTGTGGGACGACTATAACCTGGGTAAAATCGACAAGCAGGGGCTACGTAGAGAACGCTTCCCACGAATTTTCACCCACGCTGGAGGAAATGCTGCTGCAATTCCTACTCCTTTTGAGGAGGACTTCATGCACCGCACCTCCTCCAAACCGCACCTATTTCCCTATTCCAAAGAGATTTTGGACTACCTGAAAAAAAAGTACCGCGTACACCTCATCACCAATGGATTCAACGAATCCCAAGCAAAAAAGATGAATTCCTCTGGACTGAATGGCTACTTCGAATTGATCGTCACCTCGGAAACCACGGGACATAAAAAGCCAGATCCACGGATTTTCTACTACGCGCTGGAGCAACTTCAAGCAGATGCTGCGGCCTGCCTCATGATCGGTGACAACCCCAATTCAGACATTCTCGGAGCCCAGCGAGCATCCATCGATCAGGTGTATTTCAATCCAGAAGGAAAGGAAACCCCCATTCCCGCCACCTACGAAATTCGTCACCTTCAGGAACTTGAACTGCTTTTGTGAGTAAAAGCACTGCAGCATTTCTTCAGAAACATTATCTTCGCATTTTCCATTCACGCAAATACAAATTCTATGTTAAAGGGATTTTTCAATGTACCGACTCCAGTCAATGAGCCGGTAAAATCATACGCAGCAGGTAGCCCTGAGCGAAAAGAATTACAAGCCATGTTGGCCACCCTTCGCGGCAAGCAAATCGACATCCCGATGTACATCGGCGGCGAAGAAGTGCGTACAGGCAAGACGAGATCGATTTCTCCTCCGCATGACCACAAGCATATTTTAGGACATTTTCACGAAGGGGACAGCTCGCATGTGGAGCAGGCGATTCAAGCAGCTCTAGGCGCCAAAGAAGCCTGGGAAAACATGGCTTGGGAGCAGCGCGCAGCCATTTTCCTAAAAGCAGCAGACCTAATCGCGGGCCCTTACCGTGCCAAAATCAATGCGGCCACCATGCTCGGGCAATCCAAAAATGCCTTTCAAGCAGAAATTGATGCCGCCTGTGAATTCATTGACTTCCTCCGCTTCAATGTGAAGTACATGTGTGAAATCTATGCCCAGCAGCCGCCAGTTTCTGGCCCAGGAGTGTGGAATAGATTGGAACAGCGTCCTTTGGAGGGCTTCGTATTTGCTTTGACTCCGTTCAACTTTACTGCCATTGCCGGCAACTTGCCTACATCCGCAGCCTTGATGGGCAATACCGTCGTTTGGAAAACTGCCTACACCCAAATCTATTCGGCACAGGTGCTGATGGAAGTTTTCAAGGAAGCCGGTGTCCCAGATGGAGTGATCAACTTGATATTTGTGGATGGACCAACTGCAGGAAATGTGATTTTCAAACACCCTGATTTTGCAGGCATTCACTTCACTGGATCCACTGGAGTATTCCAGCACATCTGGAAAACCGTGGGTGAAAACATTACCCGCTACAAATCTTACCCAAGAATTGTTG
>JAXISU010000156.1:0-5025 GCA_034680425.1 Cyclobacterium sp. | reverse complement strand
CGACCGGTGTCACCTTTTAAGCCAATCCTTCAGCAATCGGTTTACCTCCTGAGGCTGTTCGATGCAACTGCTGTGACCAGCGCCGGCGATACGCTCCAATTTGGATCCCTTGATTCCTTTCTGGATAAATACCGCCTTTTCTGGGGTAGTAGCCACATCTTCATCACCCACAATCACCAAGGTGGGACACGAGATATTGACCAATTCCTCTTCAACCCCGTTTCGGTAAATAACCCCTTCAACGGGGCCAGTGATGCTTTTTTTATTGGAAGACAATTCCTTTTTCCAACGGCGAATGGAATCCCCATTCGCGGAATTTTGAAGCCAGCTGTGGGCAAACATGATTTTCATGACCTTATTGGCAATGGGAGGAATAATCCCAATCCAGCGTACAATTCCATTAAGCAGCTTGTATTGAGGCAGATTTTCTATGGGCTCTGCATTTGCAGAGGTTTCCAGCAGCACCAAACTCTTGATTAGCTCCGGATGCCGGGCAGCCAATCGCATGCCTACAAATCCTCCCATGGATAGCCCGATAAAGTGAACAGGGCCATCAACCAAATTCTGAATCAATGCCGCTGCATCCGCTGCCACGGTATCCATGTCATATGGACCCTTCACTTCACTTTTGCCTTGCCCTCGGTGGTCGTAGGATATCACACGATACGATTTGGAAAGCTCAGCTACTTGAGCTTCAAACATGCGGTGACTCCAGAGCAAGCCATGCGAAAAAACTAGGGTCTCAGGACCAGTACCAACTTCTTCGTAATAAAGGTTCAGGGTGGGAAGGGAAAGGTAGGGCATAAGAAAAGGGAAATAGGAGTGTAATTGGATCTATCAAAAAAAGGAGGAGAGTACCTAAATGCTACCCTCCTCCTACTTTAAATTACTTAAGCTTACCAATCCAGACCTGGCTGGGTGATGCGCGCATTTTCTCTAGCCTTGTGCTGGTCTACGATTGTACGAACATCCTTTAGGAGCTGCTTTGCATCGTACACAATGCCATCTTTCACAGTATACTTCACACCACCTACACGAATAGGCTCGTTCGCCTCACTGGTACGAATCGCACCTGTTCCATACAATACCTTTAGATTCTGAAGAGGATTCTCTTCTAGGATGACAAAGTCAGCCAATTTTCCTACTTCCACAGTGCCCAAGTCCTTATCCAAGCCCAATGCTTCTGCACCATGCATGGTCGCAGCACGAATGACTTCCAAAGGATGAAATCCTGCCTCACGCAACATTTCCAGTTCGCGGATGTAAGCAAATCCATACAATTGGTAGATAAATCCAGAATCAGATCCTGCAGTCACTCTTCCTCCACGGTTTTTGTACTCGTTGACGAAGGTCATCCAAAGACGGTAATTGTCTTTCCACAATACTTCTTCTTCTGTAGTCCAGTCAAACCAATAGGAGCCGTGGGACTGACGGTTGGGAGCATAAAAACGCCATAGCGAAGGCAAAGTATACACTCCATGCCATTCCTGCGTACGTGCACGCATCAAGTCTCTATTGGCTTCGTAAATATTAAGCGTAGGATCTAAAGTAAAATCCAATTCCAGCAATTCATTCATCACCTTGTTCCAATGTTCGGAGTAGGGCGGTGCAGCTTGCTGCCAAAGCTTACCAGCTTCTGCAAAACGGTGCTGCTCGTTCTGATAATTGTAATCCAATCGGAAATTTTGAATGGTGCGATCCGTGAAAAGTGCCTCAGGAAGTCCATACCAGTGCTCCATAGAAGTAAGTCCTGCACGTGCGGAGTGAAGCACATTCCATCTGGCCACATCCAGCTGCTGGTGGTGCATCGCTGAACCCAAACCTATCCGCTTATTCTCAGAGATAGCGGCTTCCATCACCTCTGGCTTGGCACCAAAGAATTTGATTCCATCTGCACCTTTGGCTTTGTTTTCGTTTACCCAAGCTTTGGCCTGTTCGGCATTGGTAATGGGAGATTTTGCTCCCTGACCAAAGGAAGTATAAGCCAATAATCTTGGAGCAGTGATTTCATTAGCCGCTGACTTCTTCTTGTGTTCTAGCACCCAAGAAAGCCCATTGCCCGCAGATGGATCTCTAACCGTAGTAATGCCATGTGCCATCCATAATTTAAACACATATTCAGCAGGAGTACCCTGTCCAGATCCACCGATATGCCCGTGCATATCAATCAAACCAGGCAATAAGTAATGCCCAGTAAGATCCATCACTTTAGTCTTGTCGTCTGCCTTGGGACGACGATTTTCATTGATGGGTACACCAGGGTAGCCTACAGCCTGAATCTGCGTAATGCGGTTTTTCTCAACCACAATATCCACAGGTCCCAAAGGCGGTGCCCCAGTACCATCGATAAGCGTGACACCACGAATAATCAATTTCTCGTAAGGCCCATCCCCTTCTGCTCGCGCAGGAGAAGGCATGATCTGGGCTAGCGACCAAGTGGCGGTGGCTACCAGTGCAAGACAGAGTACGGCTATTTTTTTCAACATAGAAGGTTGGGGTTCATGAAGGGTATAAGTTAGGGGAAATCTATAAATCAACAAATCTTTTTTAAAGGAGCGGCAACAAAAAAGCCCCGTAAGTACGGGGCTTTATTTATTTCTGTTCGAACTACAGATCCTTGAATTTGTCCATGATTTCCTCTGAAATCCCAGTGTAGGAATAGCCACCATCGTGAAAAAGATTTTGCATGGTCACCATACGAGTCAGGTCTGAGAACATAGTCACAATGTAGTCTGCACAAGCATCTGCAGAGGCATTACCCAATGGAGAAAGCGCTTCCGCAAAATTGTAAAACGAATCAAAGCCTCCGATGCCGGTGCCAGCTGTAGTTTTGGTTGGTGATTGAGAGATGGTGTTCACACGCACTTTTTTCAGTTTACCATAGCGGTAACCATAGCCTCTAGCGATACTTTCCAACAAGGCTTTGGCATCTGCCATATCCGTGTAGAAAGGGAAAATACGCTGTGCAGCAATGTAAGAAAGCCCTACTATGGAACCCCATTCTTTCATGACGTCCATTTTCTCGGCTACCTGCATCATCTTATGAAATGAAATCGCAGATACATCGTAGGATTTCATCGCCCAATCGTAGTTGAGGTCTCCGTAAGCCTTTCCTTTACGGATGTTGGGAGACATCCCAATCGAGTGGAGCAAAAAGTCAAAATCTGCGCCTAAAAATTCCTTTGCCTCAGCATACAACTTCTCAATATCCTCCACCACGGTAGCATCTGCACCGATGACGATGGTATTGCACTCTTCAGCAAGTTCTTTGATCGCTCCCATACGCATGGCAATGGGCGCATTGGTCAAGACAAATCTTCCGCCTTGTTCCTTTACTTTTAGCGCGGTTTTCCAGGCGATGGAATTTTCATCGAGCGCTCCAGTAATGATTCCTACTTTTCCTTTTAGCAAATTTTGTGACATAGCGATGGGGTTGAATTCAATAGCTTCGGTAAAACTACATAAAATTTAGGAGTTAGACCCTCAATTCATCAAGAGCTCTTTGGCGCTGGCCTGAGCAGCAACAGACGGGTTGGCTCCAGCAATCATTTTGGCCAACTCGTGCACGCGTTCCTCGGGGCTCAATTCCTTCACCTTGGAAATGGTTTTTGCTGCACTATGGTCCTTGTATACAAAGAAATGTACCTCTCCTTTTGCTGCCACCTGCGGAAGATGGGTGATGCAGATTACTTGGTGATTTTTAGCAATTTCCTGCATCATGCGCACCATCTGCAGGGCTACCTCTCCAGAAATGCCTGAGTCAATCTCATCGAAAATAAGAGTAGGTAGGGCCATTTTATCGGCCATCAGGTATTTTATCGCGAAAAGCAAACGGGAAAACTCACCCCCGGATGCTACTTTTTTGAGTGGCTGCATTGGGGTACCCTTGTTGGCAGAGAAAAGAAGCTCTACTCGATCTAGCCCATTTGCATTAGGCTCAACCAACTGCCCCTCAAATTGAACACGGGCATTCTCCATTCCCAAATCCTGCAACAAGGCTTCCAAAGCCTTTTCAAAGGGTGAGAAACAAGCGCTCCGCTTTTGACTGAGAGCCTCACCTGCTGCGAGCATGGCTTTTTCGTTCTGAAGGCATAGTTGATGTGCATTCGCCAACAAATCATCCACCTGCTGAACCTGAAAAACTTTATCCGCCAACTGGCTCTCCAGTATCAGGAGTTCTTCTACTGTCTGCAGTCCATGTTTCTTTTGCAAGAGGTAGATTTTGCTCAAGCGCTCACGCGTTCGTTCCAACTTCTCCGCATCCACTTCTAACCGACTGTCCTCATCAGCCAAAGATTCAGCCAAATCCTTCAATTCAATCCATGCTTCTTGAAAGCGGGTTCGATAGGTCCCAAAGGCCTGTGCCAATCGTTCGAGCCCCTGCAAACTGGATTGGATTTGCCCCAACCCCTGCAGTACGCCAAATTGTTCCTCTTGAAAAAGCAAAAGCACCTCGTTGATCTTCAACTTAATTTCTTCGGCATTTTCCAGAATCTCCTGGCTAGACTCCAATTCCTCTTGTTCTCCTGCAACTAATGCCAAACTACTCAGTTCCTCCAATTGAAACTGGTTGAAATCGTGTTCTTTTTTAAGCGCTGCCGCTTGACGGGTAAGTTCGGCCAGTGTTTTTTTGGCTTTTTTAAACTCCGTGAATGCTTGTTGGAAATTAGTACGCTCAGCAACTGTTCGAGCATAGGCATCTACCAATCCCAATTGAAAGTCTCCTTCGCCCAAAAGCAAGGTGTCGTGCTGGGAATGCACATCCATCAGCTTTTCCCCCAATGTTTTTAATGGCTCTAATAGAACCGGGGTATCGTTTACAAAAGATCGAGACTTGCCATTAGGGCTGATCTCCCTTCGGATGATGCAGGTATCTTCGTAATCAAGCTCTAGCTCCTCAAAATACCCCTGAAGTCCATAAGATCGAATATCAAAAACTCCTTCGACTACACATTTCTCGTCTTCGTGAAGGAGTACCTTGGTATCAGCTCGATTGCCCAACAAAAGTCCTACGGCTCCTAGCAT
>JAXISU010000155.1:0-5042 GCA_034680425.1 Cyclobacterium sp. | reverse complement strand
TGCCAACATCTCAGGTACATCTGCAGTACCCAATGCCCGGATAGAAGAATCTAAATTCAAAGGATTGGTGGGCTTTTCGAAGATCATCTGCAACAAGGCATTGTCATTGCGCACCTTCCATTTGGCATCCAACTCCAAAAATCCAGGAGTAAATAAGATCACCCGCATCCCGGGATCCATGACTGCATGCAATTGATCCAATTGCTCGAGATCGTAGCGGAGAAGACCCGCAAAAAAGCCCATCTTCCGATCAATAAAAAGTGCATCTCCTCGCCCAAAGGCATGTCTAGCTCCTCCTGAGTTGAGGGCTGTCCAAATGGGATTATCTAAGGGATGGGGCATGGTATTTGGAAGAAATCTAGCTGCCTAAAATTCGAAGTAATAAAGATATTGCTCCAGTCTGAATTTCAACAAACTTTTTTAACTCCATCCCACCCAAACTGATTAGAGTAAATTAAATCCTCCTTTAATCAAGACCACAGCCGTAGAATCTAAGGCAACATCTGTGGCGATTGCACGGTAATGCTTCCCTTTCGCTCCAGGAATCACCTTGATCTTCTGTAATGTAAAGGCGCCTGCACTTTTTGATTTTTGAACCAAAATGTAATGCTCCTCTCCTACTTCAATGATCGATTCTTCAGGAACAGCCAAAGACTGTTGTGGATCCAATTGAATTCGAGCTTGCAAAAACATGCCCGGGGTCAGTTTAGCTTCCTCCTTTTCATCAATCAGGTCTGCATGCACGTTGATCTGTCGCTGCGCATTGATGGACTTGCCCACAACTTTAATCTTTGCTTTGAGCACCTCATCCGGACGATCAGGGCTTGTAAATTCGACTACTTGACCGACATGAACCTTGCTCGCATCCTTCTCAAAAAGTACCAACTCCACATGAATATGCTCCTTACTGATCAAGGCAAGGGCCTTGGCTGCAGAAGGTAAAAACTGTCCTGGCACAGCCAGAACTTCCTCCACAAATCCAGCAATCGGTGAGGTGATGGAAATTTTGCTCCGCATGGTAGCAGGAGAAAGTGTCTCTCCATCAATCGAAATTAGCGCCAACTGCTTTTTCAAACTTTGCGTTTTTGCCAACGCTGCTTGATAGTCTGCCTCAGCTTTTAAGAAGTTTTTCTGCGCTGAAATCTGTTCCTGCGCCAAGGTCTTTTGCCGTTCCCATTCTGCTTTCAGATAGGAAAGTTGACTCTTTGTTTCCAAGTAATCCTGTTGCAAGCGTAGAAACTCTGGGTTTTCTAAGGTAAACAAGACTTGGCCCTTTCGGACTTCCTCCCCTTCAATCAACTTCAAATCTTGCACATATCCCCCAAAATAAGTGGTGATTTCACGCATCCCTTCCACCGGAATTTGAACCGTGCCTTGGACAGCAATTTCCTCCGAAAATTCTCCGGTATGCAATTCTCCCCATTCCATTTTCATGGTTTGAAATTGCTCCTCCGTCAACTGGATTTCAGTGGATTCGCTTGGCGCTTCACCCACCTCAATACCATCTTCTTTTTTGGCACAGGAAGTCAGCAGAATCAAGGCTAAAACAGGCGCTAAAAGTATTTTTGAACTAGATTTCATGAGGGATTTAGGTAAATAAGTTCGAGTTGATTGATTAAATAGTCCCGCTTCGCTTCTAGGTATTGGATACGAAGTGACCGTGAATTTTCTATCAATTGCACATACTGTAGAAAATCGATTTCTCCTTCGGAAAAGGAGCGTGTGGCCTGGGCTTGCAACTGATTCGCCAGCCGCATACCCTCCTGCTCAAAGTAGCTGATAACTTGACTTTGCTGAGCCAACTTCTTTTGTAGCACTGCCACTTGGTTGTCCAAGCGCATCTGAAAATTGTCTGCCTCCAAGCCTACTTGCTCCTGCACTAGTTTACCAGCCTTGATTTTGGCCGCTTGCGCTCCAAAAAACAAGGGAATACCCACGCCTACCTCAAATCCGGGGTAGATTTTGGAGCCTGCGGCTAAATTCGTGCCTCTAAATAAATTCACATTCACGTCGGGCAACAAGTACTGCTGCTCTACTTGGGTCTGGTACTTGGCTTGCATTTTGCTCGCTTCGTACCAAGAAAGCCCTGGATGCATGTCTTGTGGCATTCCTGAATTCAATACCACCGGAGTAGCAGAAATCTGAATTTCCTCCTCCATACCCAATAGGCTTGACAACCGCATCAAGGCATTCGACTTCTCGCTTTTTGCCTCCGAACTGCGCAATCCAATTTCCTTTTGCTTGCTTTCAGCGGTGAGCTTTTCCAATAAAGAAGCCTCACCAGTCTCCAGTCGACGTTTAGCCGCCACAGAAAAGGCAGCATAAAGACTATCCAAATACCTATAATTCTGCTCCAAATTCATCCAGTACTGAGCAGTTACAAAAGCCAAGCTCACTTCTTTTTTCAACGCACGCATATCCAATTGCAAACGCGCCTCTTCCTGGCTTTGCCCGGCTTGAAGGAGATTTTTGGAAGTGCTGTAAACCGTAGGCATCTCAAATCGCTGACGAACTCCCCATACCCGGTTGAATACTCCATTTTCAGCAATATCGTTTTGGTCCTGGGCATGATACACCTGTGTTTTCTCCAAATTCCAAGCAGAGCCAGTCAGGGCTTCTGCGGCTGCTAACCGTTTTTGTGCTGCTTGGATGCCCAAATTTTGCTTCTCAGCCAGGACAAGTGCCTCCTCCAAAGTCAATCCAGAAGAAGTCTGAGCCCAAGTGCTTGCAAGTGGGGAAATCAGAAAGAGAATAAGAAGTGCAGCACCTTTCCAATTAGAAGTCGACTGCTCCTTTTTGGAATTAAACCATACATACAGCACTGGGAGTACTACCAAAGTCAATAAGGTAGCAGAAATGAGCCCACCCACGACCACCGTAGCCAAGGGACGCTGCACCTCTGCTCCAGCAGATCCTGATAAGGCCATCGGCAAAAACCCTAAGGCTGCAGCAGAGGCGGTTAGGAGTACAGGGCGAAGTCGCTCTCCAGCACCTACCAACACCAATTCACGAAGGGAAGTATAGCGAGAAGCCATGGATTTAAAATGTTCAATCATTACAATACCATTGAGTACAGCAATACCAAAAAGAGCAATAAAACCTACCCCAGCAGAAATACTGAACGGCATATCTCGCATCCAAAGCAGGACAATCCCCCCAATTGCAGACAGGGGAATCGCCGTAAAAATCATAAAGGCATCTTTGGCCGAAGAAAACGCAAAATAGAGCAATACAAAAATGAGTAAGAGCGCGATCGGAACTGCGATCAAAAGACGTGTTCTTGCCTGCTGCAAATTCTCAAATTGCCCTCCATATTCAACACGATAGCCCTCTGGAATCTCCACCTTATTCTTGACTATGGCCTGAATATCATCCACTACAGACTGTAAATCTCGATTACGCACATTGACGCCCACCACTACTCTTCGTTGGGTATTGTCTCTGGAAATTTTAGCGGGCCCTTTGGTATAGGAGATTGTGGCCAACTCAGATAGCGGAATACTTCCGCCTGTTGGAAGTTGGATGGCTGCATTTTCGAGGTGCTCGATGTCCTTTCGATAGGGTTCATCAAAGCGTACTACCAAATCAAACTGCTTTTCTCCTTCAAACACGGTACCTGCTGTTAGTCCAGCAAATCCCATAGTGACCACTTGATTGAGGTCCTCCACATTCAATCCATACTTCGCAATCTTGGCCCGATCGTATTCAATTTTCATTTGAGGCAAGCCATCCACTTTTTCAAGAATGATGTCAGCAGCCCCTTCTACCCCCTGGATGGCGGTTTCAATCTCCTCCGCCGTGTGCAGGAGCACGTCCAAATCCTCTCCCACCACCTTGATGGCTAGGTCAGCACGCACCCCAGTAATCAACTCATTGAATCGCATCTCGATAGGCTGGGTAAATTCATAGTCTAACCCAGGAATCGCAGTCAATGCCTTTTTAAACTCCTCGGCCAACTCATCCTTGGTTTCCACAGTAGTCCATTCGCTTGGAGGATGTAGGGTAACGATCACATCACTTTCCTCCATGGACATTGGATCGGTAGGAATCTCTGCCGCACCAATACGGGTCACCACTTGCTTGACCTCAGGGAACTTCATTAGGATTCGCTCCATTTCGGTAATCGTCTCCACAGTATTGGTCAGGGTAGTACCTGTCTTCAATACGGGTTGGATCACGAAATCCCCTTCATCCAAGGTGGGTACAAACTCGGATCCCATAGTAGAGAAAAGAAGAATCGCCCCCACAAGTAGCCCAGCCGCAGCAAGGAGGATGGCTTTGCTATGACCCAAAGCCCAATTTAGAGCAGGCAGGTACAGGTTATTTAAAAATTTGAGTAGCCGAACAGATGTGTTTTTTGGACCGGGAACTTCGGACTTCAGAAATACCGCAGACACGGCAGGCACATAGGTAAGTCCCAAAATCATCGCACCGATCAAGGCAAAACTGAACACCTCAGCCATGGGTCGGAACATCTTTCCTTCCACCCCGGAAAGGGATAGAATGGGAATGAAAACCAGGATGATGATGATCTGCCCAAAAATGGCGGAATGCATCATTTTGGATGAGCCTGTAAATGCAATCTTGTCTTTTTCAAGTTGCCTTTCCTTACCCGAAAGTGTAGAAAAAGCAGCAGAGGATTTGGTAAACTGGAAGGCAATGAATTCCACAATAATCACAGCCCCATCGATGATAATACCAAAGTCAATTGCACCCAAACTCATCAAGTTGGCATCTACCCCAAAAATGTACATACAGGAAAGCGCAAATAGCAAGCTGAGTGGAATCACAGAAGCAACCACAAGCCCGGAACGGAAGTTGCCCAGGAGCAACACAACCACAAACACCACAATCAAGCAGCCTAAAATCAGATTCTCTACTATGGTGAAGGTGGTCCGTCCAATGAGTTCGGAACGATCCAAAAACCCATTGATGACAATGCCTTCTGGAAGAGCTGTTTCCATTTCAGCGATACGGGCCTTGACCCGATCAATGGTGCCTTTTCCATCTGCCCCCTTGAGCATCATCACTTGACCCAAGAC
>JAXISU010000154.1:0-5052 GCA_034680425.1 Cyclobacterium sp. | reverse complement strand
TTGCCTTGAAATAAAAACTCAGCTTGATCACCTTCAGGATTCCAAGCAGCGAAATCAGAAATTTTAGGCAAAGCTTCCGGATTATTGAGCGTCATCTCCACAAACTCGTAGCTTTCATCTGTAGGATACTGATCCAAGTAAACAAGCTCCCCTCCCTTTTTCATCACGTAAGTGTAGACCAAAGGTGCAGAAGGCTGCATGTTGACAGGGATACTTACGCCGATTTTATAGGCTCTGAAGTCAATAAAAGGCAAATTCTGAATCGCATATACGGCCAATCCAAGCGATAGCACCAAACTCGCACCGGCAGTATAGGTTGCCCATTTCGGCGTTTTCTGTGGAAGGTCCTTTCTGAAAATGAACAAGAAAGAGATCAACACCAACAAAATAATGTCCTTGTAGAAGGATTCCCAAGGGGTTAATTTAATGGCATCGCCGAAGCAACCACAATCCGTCACCTTGTTGAAATAGGCCGAATAAAAGGTCAGAAAGGTGAAAAAGAGAATCATGCTAGCCAATGCCCAAACAGTCTCCTTGAGTCGTACCCCGATCAACAGCATAATCCCCAAAACTACCTCAGAGACCACCAAAAAGACCGATAATGGTAGCGCATAAGGCTTTAACAGGTGGAAAAAGGGCGCAATGTCATTGGAGAACACGTCGAAATATTCTTCCAACTTGATGGCAGTGCCCACTGGATCATTAATTTTGATCAAGCCAGAGAACACAAATAGACCTCCCACCAACAGGCGAAGAATCCAGAAAAACACCTGCTTATTCATGGTATCCTAATTTTATGAGACAAAAGACTGCGTAATTGATCATGTCCTGGTAATTGGCTTCAATCCCCTCAGACACCAAGGTATTTCCTTGGTTGTCTTCGATTTGTTTGACACGAAATAGTTTCATGAGAACAATGTCCGTCATGGAACTGACCCGCATGTCTCGCCAGGCTTCTCCATAATCGTGATTCTTATTTTCAAGAAGACCCTTGGTGGCAGCAGTCCAGTGGTCATAAAGTGGCTCTAGCTCATCAAAGGGAATTTCCATTCGCTCATCATCCGCGAGGGAAATTTGGATCAAGGCAATCAAACAATAGTTAATGATCCCTACAAACTCATCTACAATGGGGTCATTGACTTTTTGATTTCCCTTTTCCTGGATGGAACGCACCCGTTGGGCCTTAATGAAAATTTGGTCTGTGAGGGAAGGCAATCTCAAGACTCTCCAGGCTGTTCCATAATCAATGGTTTTCTTACGGAACAATTCTTTACATCGGGCGATTACTTCCTTATATTCGTTGCTAGTCTGCGTCTCCACACTACTGGATTTAATATTTGCTGGATCAACTATGAATTCTTCTTCCGAAGATAAATTATTTCCCCAAAAATATACATTTCAAATCAAGGGATGCCTAAACTCTTTGAATAAACCCAAAGTAATGGGGATCCTTAATCTTACGCCAGACTCTTTTTTTGAAGGCAGTCGAGTTCCCATAGACAAAAAGTCGATATTGATTGAAGCTGAGAAAAAAATCAAGGAAGGAGCGGATTTTTTAGATTTAGGAGGATACAGTACAAGGCCAGGAGCAGTTGACATTTCCATTGAAGAGGAAATTGCTCGGGTGATTCCTGCGATTTCTGAAATCAAAAAAAACTTTCCAGATACCCTTCTCTCTGTGGACACTTTTCGTTCGCAAGTTGCCAAAGCGGCAATTGAGGCAGGTGCTGAACTTGTAAATGATATTTCAGCAGGAAATCTTGATCCAGAAATGCTTCCCTTGGTAGCAAAACTTGGAGTACCTTACATTGCCATGCACCTGAAAGGAACGCCTCAGACCATGCAACAGGAGACAAATTATTCAGACCTGGTCCCTGATGTTTTGGCTTATTTTTCTGAAAAAGTTAAACAATTCAGTAAACTTGGCATTAAAGATGTAATCCTTGATCCTGGCTTTGGATTTGCAAAAACTCGGGAACAAAATTTCGAACTCTTGAGAAATCTGAGTAGCTTCAAACGATTGGGACTTCCGATTCTGGTGGGAGTTTCTAGAAAATCGATGATTTATAAAACATTAGAAATCAGCGCCAATGAAGCATTAATGGCACTACCGCCCTAAATATGTTTGCTTTGTTGCAAGGAGCTGATATCTTACGAGTACATGATGTAAAAGAGGCCAAAGAAACAATTGAACTAGCAGCACAACTAAACCCTTGAACTTACTTTTCAAAATAGGATTTTTAGATATCTCCATCGTCAATATGATCGATATTGCGTTGGTGGCTGCCCTATTGTATCAAGTGTACAAGCTCTTGAAAGGCTCTGTTGCAATTAAAATTTTCTTAGGATTCCTTTCTCTGTATCTGATCTACTTATTGGTGCAAGCAATACGAATGGAGTTGCTAACCATCATCCTGGGTCAATTTATGGGTGTAGGTGTCATTGCTGCCATCATTATTTTCGCTCCAGAATTCAGAAAATTCTTACTCATCCTAGGCCGATCTTCCATTTTCTCTGACGACAATGTGTGGAAAGACCTCCTGTTTTTTTGGAGAAAAAAAGAAAACTCAGGATTTAACATCAGCCCTATCATTGATGCCGCCAAAGTCCTTGCGGGTTCCAATACTGGTGCCTTGATTGTCATTTCTAGTACCGTAGAATTGAAATTCTACGCGGAAAGTGGAGATATCTTGGATGCTGAATTATCGAAAAGACTTTTGATTGCGATTTTCAATAAGCATAGCCCGCTGCACGATGGAGCAGTCATCATCCACAAGGGGAAAATCAAAGCGGCACGTTGTATTCTGCCAGTTACCGAACGTGAGGTGCCTGCACAATTTGGACTACGCCACCGGGCAGGTATTGGCATGTCAGAAGCCACAGATGCACTTATCCTCGTGATTTCGGAAGAAACAGGGCAAATCTCCATGGCGAAAAATGGAAAGGTCTTGCATAACCTTTCTTTCCAAGAAGTTCGCGAAATCATCAACGACTACCTCAACAACGAGGATTTGTACGACCGATTTGAAAATCTATCGGAACACGATTTTGCGAAGAAAAAAAGCTTGACTCCCAAAGTCGGAGGATAAAAAAACGGGGATGACAATTCATCCCCGTTTTTTTAATCTTATTGAATCACTCCCAGTTCCTTACCCACTGCAATAAATGCATCAATTGCCTGATCCAAATGCTGCTGTTGGTGGCCAGCTGAGATTTGAACTCGAATTCGCGCTTGCCCTTTGGGAACCACGGGATAGTAAAATCCAATCACATAGATCCCTCTTTCCAATAACTTTTCTGCCATTTTCTGGGAAAGGACGGCATCGTAAAGCATGATCGGCACAATTGCATGTTCTCCCGGTTTGATGTCAAATCCTGCAGCCTGTATTTTTTCACGGAAGTAGCGTGTATTTTTTTCCAAGGTATCCCTCAACTCCGTGGTCTCTGAAAGCAATTCAAGGACTGCCAAAGAAGCCCCTGTGATGGATGGTGCAAGCGTATTGGAAAATAAATAGGGTCTAGATCGCTGACGGAGAAGCTCGATGATCTCCTTTCTACCTGAAGTAAATCCGCCAGAAGCGCCACCCAAGGCTTTGCCAAGGGTACCCGTGATGATGTCAATCTTGCCCATCACGCCTCTATGCTCGTGCACTCCTCGACCCGTTTTTCCCATAAATCCTGTAGAATGACACTCATCTGTCATTACCAAGGCTTGGTATTTTTCGGCCAAGGCAACGATTTTATCCAACTGCGCGATGGTACCATCCATAGAGAAGACCCCGTCTGTAACAATGATTTTTTGCTGAGCTCCTGCCGCTATGGCATCCTGAAGTTGCTTCTCCAGATCTTCCATGTTGTTGTGCTCGTACCGGTAGCGCATGGCCTTGCAGAGACGCACCCCGTCAATGATGGAGGCATGATTCAAGGCATCTGAAATAATGGCATCCTCAGCCCCAAACAACGGTTCAAAAACTCCCCCGTTCGCATCAAAAGCCGCTGCATACAAAATGGTATCCTCGGTACCCAGAAATTCAGAAATCTTTTTTTCTAATTCTTTATGGATATCCTGTGTACCGCAAATAAATCGGACAGAGGACATGCCAAAGCCATGGGAATCGATGGCATCTTTTGCCGCCTGAACCACACGGGGATGGGAAGAAAGCCCTAGGTAGTTGTTTGCACAAAAATTCAACACCCGCTTCCCTCCTGCAATGGTGATTTCAGCTGCCTGGGGAGAGGTAATGATGCGCTCTCTCTTAAACAAACCGGCTTCCTCGATGGATTGTAATTCTTGTTCTAATTTGGGTTTAAACTGCTCGTACATGGTCAATAGATTAGGAATTGATCTTGGCAAAATTTCAAGTTCCGCTGATCAAAAATCCGCTTGGAACAGGTGAATTTTATTATTTTTGCGCAAGTAAACCCAAATATAAAACAAAAACCCTCATCGCAACTACGGGTTTATTGAAAGACCACCTTATGGACAAAATCCTTGTTATTGGAGCAGCTGGGCAACTCGGCTCAGAATTAACCCGAGCTTTAGCTGATCAATTTGGCGGAGACCAAGTAATCGCTACTGACCTAAGAGCCTCTGCTAGCTCGCTATTCCCTTACTGCAGATTTGAAGTCTTGGATGTGATGGACAAGGAAGCCTTGGGAACTTTGGTGAAAAAAGAGCGGGTCACCCAAATCTACCACCTCGCTGCAGTGCTTTCAGCCACAGGAGAAAAAAATCCTCAATTTGCTTGGCAGCTCAACATGGACAGTTTACTCCATGTGTTGGAGCTCGCCAAAGAATGTGGGCTGGATAAAATCTATTGGCCTTCTTCCATTGCTGTTTTTGGTCCCAGCACCCCAAAAGTGAATACTCCACAGTTTTGCGAAAAAGACCCAAACACGGTTTATGGAATTAGCAAACTTGCTGGGGAGGGTTGGTGCAACTACTACTTCGAAAAATATGGGGTAGATGTACGAAGCCTTCGCTATCCTGGATTAATTGGTTACAAATCACTTCCTGGTGGGGGAACTACCGACTATGCAGTGGATATTTAC
>JAXISU010000153.1:0-5103 GCA_034680425.1 Cyclobacterium sp. | reverse complement strand
TTCAAGGTCACTTGACAAGAATATGTTTTTCCTGTTTTCGGGTCGTAGATGGTACCATCTTCCCACATTCCAGAATCAAACTTCAAACCTTCCAATAGATTCAATCCCATCAAGGGACGAGATTTAAGTTTGGGATTGGGATTGTCTTTATCGATCGCTGGTTTACCTCCTGGATTAGGGTCTTTCAACCACACTATTTTACCAATAAATGCGGACCCTCTCTTCAAAATTTCAACTTGGGCGGTTTTTTCTGTGTTGTACCACACTCCCACTATTGAATTTTCAGATTGTGCTTTGACAAGGGTAGCCATTAAAAAGAAAAGGAGGAAAAGGGAAGCGTTTAAAGTAACTTTTTTCATTTGTTCTAGTTTTATGCAATACTAAATAGGAATGCTTTTGTTTGTGTAGTTGTGATAATTAATAATTCCTATGGGCTCAATAGTTTTTGATTATAAGGATATAGAATTGACCTTATTGCCAGAAAAGGCAGTTTGGATTGATTCCTTACGTGTTTTATTGCTAGCTGATATTCATTTAGGAAAGGCATCCCATTTTCGAAAATCCGGTATTCCAATACCCGAACAAGTTCATGACCTTGATTACCATCGCTTGGGAGAATTAATCCAAGACTATTCACCAAAGGATGTCTACTTCTTGGGAGATTTATTTCATAGTTCTTGGAATGAGCAATGGGAGGATTTAGGTGCATTTTTACCTCAATTTTCAGAATCAACTTTTCATTTGGTGCTTGGAAATCATGATATTTTACCTGCACAGAAATATCAGGATACCAATCTTCAAGTGTATCGCAATGCAGTAGTCCTAGAATCTTTCCTGCTCAGCCATGAACCTACCACTCCCCCACCAGGATTGCTAAACATTTGCGGCCACATTCATCCAGGAATTCTCCTTAAGGGAAAGGCCAAGCAATCGGTTCGAATACCCTGCTTCCATTATTCAGAGGATATTCTAGTGCTGCCCAGTTTTGGAAACTTTACCGGGCTTTTCCTGATAAATGGGAAAAAGACGGATTATGTCTGGGGAGTAGCTGAAGAGCGGGTGATTCCCATCCTTTCTCCGACCGTTATTGGGTAAATCGCGTAAGCTTTTCTATTTTTGAATAGAATTTGATATTTCATGGCCAATCCAGCAAAAACAAAAAAACAACTCGGATATTTTAAGTTTGGTAGCGTCCTGTTTAGCACGACTTTATCTCTTTTTATCGTGGGCCTTTTTGGAATTATTTTGATTCAAGCAAGCTCACTGACCAAAATGATCCGTGAGAACATTGAGATTCAGGTTTTTTTGGATAAAGATTTAAGTCCGCAACAACTAGCGGAACTTCAAAAAGATTTGGCAAAAAGACTGTTCGTTTTGGCCAAAGAGGACAGCACGCATTTGAGATTCATTTCAAATAAGGAAGCAGCCGAAACGTTTATCAAAAATACGGGTGAAGACTTCACCAAATTTTTAGAAGACAATCCCCTCCGAGACAGCTACGTATTTTCCGTTTCAGAGGAATTTCAAAGCTCAGAGCAATTAACAGTTATTGCAAAGGAGCTTGAAACTTTACCGGGCGTTTTTGAAGTGTCCTACATGACTGACTTGGTGGATTCGATTAATAAAAACCTATTTAAGGTATCCTTAATCATGGGTGGCTTTATTCTCATCCTCATCGTGACCGTCATCATGCTAATCAATAACACGATCCGATTGGCGCTATTCTCTCAACGCTTTTTGATTCGTTCCATGCAATTGGTAGGTGCTACCCGAGGATTTATCCGTAAACCCTTCCTAGTTAGAGCCTTCATTTTCGGGATTCTGGCTGGGATTTTAGCCTCTGCGATTTTATATGGCCTGCTGGAATACACCAAGGGGAACATCGAAGGATTTGCAGCTTTACAAAATACGGAACTGATGCTTCTCCTTTTCGCTGCATTGTCGATTATGGGTGGACTCCTCTCCGGATTTAGTACCTTGCGTGCTGTCAATAAATACTTAAACATGTCTTTGGACGAACTCTATTAATCCATGAGCAATACCTCTTTTCCTTTTTCCAAAAAAAATTACCTCTTCCTATTCTTAGGTTTGGGACTAATCGTGCTAGGTTTTGTAATCATGGGGATGGATGCTACTCCACATGGCAACGGATTTATGGGCTTAACGCTAGGACCAATTATTACCCTAGCTGGGTTTGTACTTGAGTTCTACGCCATTTTTGCCAAGTCTTCCAAATCCTAATTTTTACATTCTCAGCTAAGGCTACCTCATTCCCATGCAGCAAGAAGCTTACGGAGAAGTTTTTCTGATCAACAAACCTTTGGAATGGACTTCCTTCGATGTGGTTAAAAAAGTCAGAAATGCCTTACGCATCAAAAAGGTGGGCCATGCAGGTACACTTGATCCCTTGGCCACAGGATTGCTGATTGTTTGCGCTGGTAAAATGACCAAGCAAATTGACGGGTTCATGGGGCAGGAGAAGGAATATACCGGAACATTTGTCCTTGGTGCTACCACGGAATCATTTGACCTTGAAAAGCCCATTATTCCTGTGACAGATCCCTCTTCCATCACTTTGGAACAGGTTCAAGAAGCAGTTTTACAACTTACAGGCACCATTTTACAGATTCCCCCCATGCATTCCGCAATTAAGGTGGATGGCAAACGGGTCTATGCTTCTGCACGATTGGGAATCGAAGTTCAAATGAACCCCAGACAAGTGGAGGTTCGGGAATTTGAAATTTGCCGATTTGAAAATGGGGAGGTCGATTTTCGAATCAGCTGTTCCAAAGGAACTTATATTAGAAGTTTGGCGCGCGATCTAGGAGTAAGTCTAGGTGTAGGTGCTTACTTGAAGTCCTTGTGTCGAACACGAATTGGAACCTATTCCTTAAAAAATGCAAAGGAGGTTTCCGATTTGGTAGATGAAATTAAATCCAGGCCCAATGAAAATCTATCAACAGCTCACTGATTTTCATCCCCCCCACTTTTCCGTAGTCACCTCTGGAACCTTCGATGGGGTGCATTTGGGTCATCAGAAAATTCTCCGCAGACTTCAAGAGCTAGCCACCCGAAAGCAAGGAGAAACCGTGCTCCTCACCTACTGGCCGCATCCTCGCTTAATTCTCCAACCCGACGATAAAAGCTTACGATTACTGACTACACTCTCAGAGAAAGTAAAGCTTTTGGAAGAAATGGGTGTAGACCACTTGATCATACTTCCTTTCACCAATGAATTATCGCAAATGAGTTCAGAGGATTTTATCCGAGACATATTGGTGGATAAAATCCAGACAAAAACCTTGGTCATTGGATACGACCATAAGTTTGGAAAAAATAGAGAAGGAAGCTTTGAGTACCTCCAAAGCCATAGTCATCTTTTTGGTTTTGCTATTGAAGAGATTTCAAGACAGGATGTAGACGATTTGGGTGTATCAAGCACCAAGATTCGAACAGCTCTTGCCCAAGGTGATATTTCAACTGCCAACAAATACCTGGGAAGACCCTATGACCTAAGCGGTCAAGTGGTGAAAGGTCAGCAAATAGGACGCTCCTTAGGATTTCCAACCGCCAACATTCAAATCGCTGAAGATTACAAGTTGCTCCCACGCGATGGCGCCTACGCGGTGCATGCAGAAGTAAATTCAATTCAATACAAAGCCATTTTGAATATCGGTGATCGACCCACTGTTGACGGTCAAAAGAAAACCATTGAAGCTCATTTGATCGATTTTGAGCGAGACTTGTATGGGCAAGAGCTTCGCATTTTTTTCCAGGAGTTTTTACGCGAAGAGAAAAAATTCGAGAGTTTGGATGCTCTTAAAAATCAGTTGGTTGTAGACCGTGAACGCGCTATATTTATTCTATAAACCCAATAGCTATGATTTTAAAAACCGTAAAAAATGCAGAAGAGGCAGTAGCGGATATTTCCAATGGAGCCATGCTCATGATGGGAGGCTTTGGATTGAGTGGAATTCCGGAAAACTGTATAGCCGCACTACTTAAAAAAGAAGTTCGAGACCTTACCATCGTTTCCAACAATGCTGGGGTAGATGATTTTGGGATTGGACTTTTTCTTCAAAAGCGCATGGTGAAGAAAATGATTTCAAGCTATGTGGGTGAAAACGATGAGTTTGAGCGACAGCTTTTATCAGGCGAATTGGAAGTAGAGCTAGTTCCTCAAGGGACTTTGGCGGAACGGATACGTGCGGGTGGAGCTGGGATTCCTGCTTTCTTTACCCCAGCAGGTGTAGGTACGGAAGTTGCCATGGGCAAAGAAATACGTGAATTTAATGGGAAGTTGTACTTGATGGAAACTGCATTGACTGCAGATTTTGCACTTGTCAAAGCTTGGAAAGGCGATACAGCAGGTAATTTGATTTTTAAAGGCACTGCCCGCAATTTCAATCCCATGATGGCTACCGCTGGAAAAATCACCATTGCTGAAGTAGAGGAATTGGTGCCTCTAGGAAGCTTAGATCCAAATGCAATTCATACGCCAGGAATCTATGTGCATCGTATTTTTCAAGGAGAAAAGTATGAAAAACGAATTGAACAGCGAACGGTTACGACTTGATGTGTATCAACCTCTGAGCGAATCAATTCTCCAACCTAAACTTTTCATACCCAATGTTAACTAAAGAACAAATAGCCAAGCGAATTGCCAAAGAAGTGGAGCATGGGCAATACATCAATCTAGGCATTGGAATCCCTACCCTGGTGGCCAATTACATTCCTTCCCATTTGGACGTAGTACTACAATCCGAAAATGGCTTGTTGGGAATAGGCCCCTTTCCTAAGGAAGCGGATGTGGATCCAGATTTAATCAATGCAGGTAAGCAAACGATCAGTATGCTACCTGGTTCCGTAATTTTTGATTCGGCTCAATCCTTTGCCATGATTCGAGGAGGACATGTGCATTTAACAATCCTGGGAGCTATGGAAGTTTCTGAACATGGAGATATTGCCAATTGGAAGATTCCAGGGAAAATGGTGAAAGGCATGGGAGGCGCAATGGATTTAGTGGCTTCAGCCAAGCACATTATCGTAGCCATGCAGCATTGTTCGAAAGATGGACAATCCAAGTTATTACCTACCTGTTCC
>JAXISU010000152.1:0-5104 GCA_034680425.1 Cyclobacterium sp. | reverse complement strand
GAAGGCGCAAGAATGGGAAGAAAAATTCCAAAAGGAGTTTGCCCCTAAACTCAAAGAATTTGAGTCCAAAATGAAGGATTGGGAGGAGGCGAATGAACCACGAATGAAAGAGTTTGAATCCAAAATGAAGGTTTGGGAAGAATCACAAGGGCCTAAATTGAAAGAATTCGAACAAAAAATAAAAGAATGGGAACTGGCCAATAAGCCGAGGAT
Organism: Cyclobacterium sp.; assembly: GCA_034680425.1. Classification (GTDB taxonomy): domain Bacteria; phylum Bacteroidota; class Bacteroidia; order Cytophagales; family Cyclobacteriaceae; genus Algoriphagus. The sequence goes on along the minus strand of JAXISU010000152.1, from coordinate 4,891 downwards.
GGAGGAGTTCCAAAAGCGAATGGAAGTCTGGCAAAAAGAACAGCAATCCCGAATTCGAGAGTTCCAAATGTTGCTCCAAGAAGAGCTCCAGAAAGGGAAAAATTAAGATTGAATTTCACCTAGAAAACCTGTCCCATCGGACAGGTTTTTTTATGTCAAAAACACTGCTTTTGGCCGAACAATCAAGGCGCAAAAAAATAAAGTAGTTAGGTGGAGTTTCTTTTCCCAGTCAAAAAATAAAGTGATGGTGAATTTTTATGTTTAAACACCTGATTTTCTGATAAAAAGGAAGATTTTGTGAAACTATTTTTTCAACTGGACCCCAAAAATCTCACTAAAAATTTCTTGGATTTTTTACTAAAAACTATTGCCGACACGCAATCTTTTGGCTACTTTTGAAACAAAGTGGTGAAAAGTGGGAGAAAGTGGTAAATTTTAAAACTTCTTTTCTTACTTTTGCTTACTTCAAATTTTACCGAATAGCAGACCATTCATGTTCAACAGTCAATACGATAGCAAGCTGGATCCCAAGGGTCGTTTGGCATTGCCCGCCAAGATTAAGGCGGCAATACCTCAGGCCAATGGCATGACGCTCATGCTTCGCATGGCTGAAGACAAGTGTTTGGCCCTCTATCCCATGGTAGAATACAAAAAGCTGGAGAGTCAAATCAAATCCCTGAACATCAACAATGCAGAACAACGCATGTTGCAGCGCTCTTTTTTCAATTCCATCGTCGAGGTGGAGTTGGATAATGCAGGGAGATTGTTGATTCCGAAGCTGTACCAAACCTATGCTAGCCTGGAGAAGGATGTGGTGGTCGTTGGCATGGGTACCCGAATTGAACTCTGGAATCCTGAACAGTACCTAAAGAACATTATTGTGGATACGGCGGACTTGTCTAGCCTTATGGAAAAGTACCTCTCCTAAGCTCGATGTCTACCCCGGTTTACCATATCCCAGTGATGCTCGACCAATGCATTGAAGGCTTGGCTATTCTCCCTAATGGAGTGTATGTCGACGTGACCTTCGGTGGAGGAGGGCATGCCAAGGAAATTTTAGCTCGTTTGGAAGGAGGACATCTTTTCGGTTTTGATCAAGACAGCGATGCCTTGGCCAATGCGCCACAAGATCCTCGTTTCACTTTTGTACAAGCCAACTTTAGAGACATCAAGCGGTACCTGCGGTTGCATGGCATCAAACAAGTCGATGGAATATTGGCGGATCTTGGGATTTCCTCCCACCAAATAGATGCTCCTGAGCGGGGCTTCTCTACGCGGTTTGAAGGAAATCTTGACATGCGGATGAATCAATCTGCTGAGTTCAGTGCCAAGGAGCTACTTGCTAGCGCGGATGAGGGGAAGCTGCACAAGATCTTAGGAATGTACGGGGAGATCAAAAATGCCAAAACCCTTGCTCAGTCCATCGTGGCGGAGCGTTCGGTCAAGCCCTTTACCACTACGGAAGGGTTTACAGCATTTTTGAAGCGTTTTGCGCCTCGCGGAAAAGAATTCAAGTATTACGCACAGGTATTTCAAGCCTTGCGCATAGAAGTAAACGACGAAATGGGGGCTTTGGAGGAAATGCTGCTCAGCGCAGTGGAGCTCCTAAAGCCTGAAGGACGTCTGGTGGTGATGAGCTACCACAGTTTAGAGGATCGATTGGTCAAGAGTTTGATGACCAAAGGAAAGTTTCAGGGGGAAGTGGAGAAGGATTTCTACGGAAATCTCCTTCGTCCACTTGAACCAGTTAGCCGAGGAGCCATTACGGCATCGGAAGAAGAGCTAGCACGAAACTCCAGATCCAGAAGTGCCAAGTTGAGAGTAGCCAAAAAAACAGGAAAATGAGTCAGAACACCTTCAAGAACAAGTTGAAAGAAGGGAGCAGCCCAAAAGGACGCTCAGGGAAGACTATCTTTTCTTGGATGGAGGAAAAGCTGGATGTAAAGCGTATCCTGGGTGAAGGGGTACCGGTGCAATTGGTACCTCCGGTAGGGTTTGTGGCCTTACTTGCCTTGATCTACATCTACAGCAACCTACGTGCAGAAAATAGAATTCGGCAAATCGACAAAGCAAAGCAAGAAGTGGCGGACCTCCGTGCGGATGTGACTACACTTGAAGCGGACTACATGAAAAGCAGCATGCAATCTGAAGTTTCCAAGCGGGTGGCTGTGCTAGATATCTATGAGTTGAATCAACCTCCGGTAAAAATAGAACTGCCTAAAAAGTGAACATCAAACGCTCCATAGTGATCCGAGTTCGGGTGATCTTCATCCTGGTGGCTTTGGCGGCTTGTGCGATCCCGTACAAGGTGGCAGTAGTGCAGCTGGTGGATGGAGAGAAGTGGAAAGCAAAAGCAGAGGAGGTTAATTTTCAATACCGAGAGGTACCCGCTACGCGAGGGAATATTTATGCTTCAGATGGAAGCTTGTTGGCGACCAGCTTGCCTTTTTACCAAGTGGCAATAGATCCTACGGTAGTGGATGACGAAAAATTTAAAGAAGGGATAGACTCCTTGGCTACCCTCTTGGCTACTTTTTACAAGGACAAGTCAGCGACCGCTTACAAGCGAATGATTCAGGACGGTAGATCCAATCAAAAACGGTATTTGATGGTCAACCGCAGACAAATCAATTACCAGGAAATGCAGAGCCTGAGGTCTTGGCCAATTTTTAGAGAAGGCAGAATTGAGGGGGGTGTGATTTTTGAAAAAATCGAACGCCGTTACCAGCCTTTTAGCTCTTTGGCAAGCCGAACCTTGGGTACCTTAAATCAAGACGGAGTGGGTTCAGGAATTGAATTCAGCTTCAACAACCAACTGAAAGGCCAAAATGGAAAAGCCTTGTTTCAGCGACTTTCTGGTGGAGTTTGGAAGCCACTTTTTGATGTAGATGATATCAAGCCGCTGGATGGGTACGATATCCAAACTACCTTGGATGTGACCATTCAAGATGTAGCTGAAACAGCTTTACGCAATCGGTTAAAAGAAACGGATGCAGCATTTGGCTCTGTCATCGTGATGGAGGTGGCGACGGGCCATGTCAAGGCTATTTCCAACCTACAAAAAAATGCCACGGGTACAGGCTATGTAGAAAGCTACAACTATGCAGTGGGCGATCTGGGTAGTGTGGAGCCAGGCTCGACCTTCAAGCTGGTATCCATGCTTGCCTTATTGGAGGAAAACAAGATTAGTCCCAACGACATGATTGAGACTGGAAATGGGGTCTATCGTTTTTATGGTCAACCCATGTACGATGCCAAGAACGGAGGGTACGGAACCATCTCCATTCGCCAGGCATTTGAAAAATCCTCCAATGTTGCCATCTCCAAATTGGTGGATCGGCATTTTGGCTCCAGTCCTTCCAAATTTTTGGCCTACCTCGATAAAGTAGGATTGGCTCAGCCACTCAACTTACAACTCATCGGAGAAGGGAAGCCCTTTTTCAAAAAGCCGGGTACTAGTACTTGGTATGGAACCTCCCTTCCTTGGATCTCTATTGGTTACGAATCCAAATTGAACCCGATCCATACGCTGACCTTGTACAATGCAGTCGCGAATGGTGGTAAAATGGTGAAGCCACTGTTCGTTAAGTCGGTCAGCAATGGAGCACAAGTCCTCGAAACCTTTGAGCCCGTGGTCATCCGAGATGCAATTGCTTCTCCAAAAACCATCGCCCAGCTGCAAGAACTTCTACTTGGGGTGGTGGAAAATGGGACGGCCCGAAACATCAAGAACCCGAACTATAAAATCGCTGGCAAGACAGGCACTGCCCAAAAGATCATTAATGGGAGCTACCAGGAGATTTACTACACCAGTTTTGCAGGGTACTTTCCAGCAGACCGACCCAAGTACAGCATGGTGGTGGTGATTGATAGCCCCAAAGGAGTTGCTGTTTTTGGAGGGGATGTTTCTGCTCCGGTTTTCAAAGAGATTGCCGACAAAATCTTCGCCAAAGACTTGGACTTAAATGTGGTGGATCAAACCAAAATACTGCCTGCTGCAATGCCAGGTTCTAGGTTTCCCTACGTGGCTTCAGGAAAGGGAGAGGAGCTCCAAGGTATTTTTGAATACCTCAAGTTGCCTCTAAAATCTCCTAGCCAAGAAGATTGGGTGGTTGCATCAAGCCTTGCTGGGCAAGTTCAACTACAGCAGACAGAAACAGAAAATGCAGTTGTACCCAACGTGTCCGGGATGTCTCTTCGTGATGCGTTATACATTTTAGAAAATAAAGGGCTCAAAGTGAATTTCAACGGTAAGGGAAAAGTGCTTACCCAGTCGATTTCACCAGGAACTCCCCTAGCGCCTAATTCCACCATTGACCTCGTACTCGGATAAATGAACGTGCTCAAAGACATATTGTACAAAGTATCACTGATGGCAACCTATGGAGACATGGAGCGAAAGGTGAGAGATGTGGTCTTTGATAGCCGTAAAGTGGTTGAAAATTCTGCCTTTGTTGCAGTCAAAGGCACCCAAGTGGACGGGCATGACTTTATTTCGCTTGCCCTAGAAAAAGGAGCCACCACCATCGTATGTGAGCAACTTCCAGAGACCCTGGCTACAGGAATCACCTACATTCAAGTAGTGGATTCGGCCAAGGCTTTGGGAATTATGGCTGCTAATTTTTACGGCAACCCATCTGAAAAAATCAAGGTCGTAGCAGTCACTGGGACCAATGGAAAAACTACCACGGTTACCCTATTGCACCAGTTGTTTGTCCGCATGGGCTACAGCACGGGGCTTTTGTCTACGGTAGAAAATAAAATCAACGAGGAAGTTATTCCTTCGACGCATACCACACCAGATGCAGTCAGTGTACAAGCCTTGCTGCGTAAAATGGTAGAAGCTGGATGCACGCATTGCTTTATGGAAGCCAGTTCCCATGCCATCGTG
>JAXISU010000151.1:0-5113 GCA_034680425.1 Cyclobacterium sp. | reverse complement strand
TCGTAACCCATGACTTGGACATTGCTTTGGAGACGGCGGATCGATTTTGGATCCTGAATTGTGGTCTTCCGCTTTTGGCTGGAACCCCGGAAGACCTTGTCCTTTCAGGTCAGATTCAAGCCCTTTTTCCCTCAGATCGCTATCGGTTTAATGTGGCCCGAGGACGGGTGGAGTGGAGTCAAGCAATACCGGATTTTCAGATTGAAGGACCTGCCGAACAGGCGTATTGGGTCAAGAAGGCCTTGGTAAAGGCAGGGATTACCTCCTTGGATCAAACTTTGGTGATTTCGGAGCCTTTTGGGTTGAGGCTTGGTGAGGAATCCTTCCCTTCGGTCCAAGCCTTTTTGAGAAACTATTTTTTAAACCAAAAATAAAAGCAATTAGAAGGCTACCGATTGATGAAAAGCAAAAAAATGCCCCCTTCCCCCTATCTTGCAGCATCAATCCCGATTTAACATGAAGCGTCTCGCAATACTCGCCACCGGTTCTGGCAGCAATGCCGAAAAAATCATGGAGTACTTTACACATTCCTCCAAGGGGAAAGTGGTGCTGGTAGCAGCCAATAAGACGACGGCTGGTGTTTTGGCGCGAGCGCAAAAATTCGGAGTTCCGACATTTACCTTTACTCGACAGGAGTTAGAGGAAGGCTTACTTTTGGAAAAGCTCAGAGAGGCCCAGGTAGATTGGGTGATTTTGGCTGGTTTCTTATTAAAGGTTCCCGATGCACTGATCCGAGCCTTTCCCAATCGCATGGTGAATATCCACCCTGCCTTGCTCCCCAAGTACGGAGGAAAGGGCATGTATGGGCATCACGTGCATGAGGCAGTAAAGGCTGCTGGGGACACCGAGTCGGGGATTACCATCCACTTGGTCAACGAGCATTACGACGAGGGGAAAATCATTTTTCAGGCGGCCACTTCCCTCCTCCCAGAGGACAGCTCAGAAACCATTGCTGCGAAGGTCCTTGCCTTGGAGCACCGGTATTTCGCCGAGGTGATTGAAAGTTTACTTTAAGCACCACTCCCTCTTCTTCCCTCAGCCTTGGACATTCATCATTCGACATTAAAAAAAAACTGAAAAATAGCGATTAAACCAAGGCATATGAAAAGGCTTCAAATAGGAAAACTAATCAATAATCGAAGCTTTAAGGCGCTGCTTTCCCTGTCTTTATTTTTTCTTTGTTGGATTGCATTCCATGGGGCAACTGCTCAATCATTAGATTCCATTAGAAAAACGGACATCACCTTTACCAGCGAAGGGGTAATCCTCGCTGGAACCCTCATTTCCCCTTCCGATCCCCAAGCAGCGATAGTTCTAGTCCATGGTTCAGGCCAAGAAAAAAGAATGACTCGGTTTGCAGAACGGGTAGCGGCTCAGGGGATTACCGTACTTACCTACGACAAGCGTGGAGTTGGGGAATCCGGCGGGATTTATGCAGGTCCTGAGGTGGGCACCAATAATGTGGATTCCATGAACCTCAGCCTTTTGGCAAAAGACGCAAGTGCTGCTGTGAATAAACTGCAGGAGGTAGCGGTAGATTTGCCTGTTGGTTTGCTTGGATTCAGTCAGGCAGGATGGGTCATTCCGATAGCTGCTACACTAAATCCTTCTGTAGATTTTATGGTTGTATTTAGTGGACCAACAATCACCTCCCTCGAACAACTTCGGTTTCAGTTTCACACGAATGGAGACCCGAACTATTGGGAAACTCATTCCGAAGCCGAGGCACGTGAACACATCAAAAATGATCCCGATCGATTTCAATTTTCCCCTACTGACCCGAAACACTTCCTAAACGATCTGGCTATCCCTGGACTTTGGCTTTATGGAGCAAAGGATATTCAAGTTCCAGCACAGCTGTGTATCGAACAATTAAATCGGCTAAAGGAGGAAGGTAAGCCATTTGAATATCTCCTCTATCCAAATTTGGGACACAACACCGCTAATGCATCTGATCCAACACCAGTTGAGGAAGCCATAAAGTGGATTAATCAGAAAGCTCTGGGGCACAAAAAATCCATCAATGCCAACTAAACAACTGTTTGAAAAGCTATTTTTAGGCATTCCCAGCTAAATCTATTCATTCAGCATTGGACTTGAAATAATGGGAAAAGCCTAGTAAAGGGAATAGAATCTACTGCAAAATCAAAACCTCAATCAACTACTAGGCATAAGGTATACTGAAATTAGGAGCATCCATTTTTTACTTGGTAGAATTCGGTATTTTAGGGGTTTCTTACCGTTTGGATCACAAACTCAATTCAAGTAAACTACCCCCCATGTCATTTCAAGCCTACCTAGACAACATCGAAGCCAAGACTGGCAAGACCCCTGCTGACTTTAAAAAATTGGCTGCTGAAAAAGGATTTATGGTTGACGGAAAATTGAATCCGAATACAAAAGCGACAGAAATCACCAATTGGCTCAAAGAGGAATTTGACTTGGGACATGGACACGCCATGGCAATTTTTGCATCCTTGAAGGGAAAAACTGAATAACTCCTGGAACCATGAATTTTTCAAAAATTGTCCCCAGCGTATTCTACATCGATATTAAAGACGGCCTCAATTTTTTTGTGGATTGTCTCCAATTTTCGATTGAGCACCAGGATTTAAAGACAGCGCAACCCTATTGCGTGTTGGGAAAAGACGGAATACGAATCATGCTGTTTCAAGACGCTCAATTGGCCCAGGAACATTATCCGGAGCTACGAATCGAAACGGAAGACATCGATGCCGTCTACGCACAGGTGGCTGCTTCCCATCCCCAGTTCCTGCATCCCAACCTCAATCAAGTGACCCGCAGACCTTGGGGAGCCAAGGAATTTGCCCTAGAAGACAAACAGGTCGGCATACGATTCCAACAATGGTAGTCAAGGCTAATGAAGATGGAAGAAGAAAGACCAAAAATCACCTTAATCCAACCTTCATAGGAACAATTCAGAATTCTTCACCAAAAAGGTGCTTGGCTTGAAGCACCGGTTATTCGGCAAAATGATTGCTAATTTACTAGCTCAATTTCCTCTTCTTCAATTAGCATTAGATAAATAGTACTCAAAATAATTAACTGGGTTTTTATCAACAAAGTAGGATGATCTCATTTAGTAAAAAATTGGCACTGCTCTACCTGAACCCTAAAAAAATCGAATCCTATCGAGATAGAACGATATATCAGTTTATAGGTATAAAATTTTACAAAAAATATTTGCCTACAACTGGAGATCTTGTTAGAAAATGGCAAAACAAACAACAACTAAACCCCAGAAATTCAACTCTGAATACTGAGCTGCTTCATATTGAAAAGCAAACTAGAAAATTTGAATTTAGACATCTGGTTGGTTTCCTATTCTTTATCTTAATGATTTTTTTAATTGACAAAACATTAGGCGTGATCGATTTAGTTTTTCTAACATTTTTAAACCTTTATGTAAATATTTATCCAATTTTTCTTCAACGCCATAATCGAATCCGTATACTGAAAGTGTTAATCAAAAATGGAGCAAAAAGCCCATATTCGAAGTAATTGGAATAAATTCACATCCAAAAAAAGTCTAGGCTACATGGAAACAGAAAGACCAAAAATCACCCTAATCCCCACCACCGCAGACAAGATGGTGGAACTTCTCGGCTGGCTAATCCTGCTCGCACTTTGGGGATGGACATTCAGCCACTATTCCACCTTGCCCGGTACAATACCAACTCATTTTAATGCAGCAGGCGAAGCAGATGGGTTTGGGAGTAAGGTTTCTATTATTGGATTGCCTGTCATCGCCACCCTTCTGTTCATTGGACTGACCGTACTAAATCGATACCCACATATTTTTAATTACCCCGCAGCCATTACGCAAGACAACGCCTTGCGACTCTATACCCTAGCCACAAGAATGCTGCGCTACCTCAAACTTGTTTTGGTCCTGGTTTTTGGTGGGATTGAATTCATGACCATCCAGAATGCTACAGGAAAAGCAGCCGGACTAGGCGCATGGTTTTTACCGCTGACCTTGGTTCTGGTATTTTTACCGCTGTTTTATTTTGTGGTCAAATCAGTACAGGCAAACAAGTAGCTCGGAAAAATCCAACAAATAAATTTCCATTGCAGCGAATAAGTCTTAACTAGTTAAATCAGTATCGAGGACCCCAATGAAAGTCAATCCGAAATACCTAGTTCCACTCACCATCCTGGTCTCTGCTTTGGGCTACTTTGTGGACATCTACGACATTCTACTTTTTAGCATAGTCCGCCAAAGCAGTTTGGCCACGCTTGGTGTGGCGCCCGAAGAATCCTTAGCAGTCGGTCTATCCATCTTAAACTGGCAGGTGGGTGGACTAATCTTGGGCGGGATACTTTGGGGAGCCATTGGAGACAAGAAAGGAAGACTTTCCGTGCTCTTTTTTTCAATCCTACTTTATTCTGTGGCCAATTTTCTCAATGGATACATCGTCACCGTGGAGCAATACAAATGGTGTCGATTCATCGCAGGGATTGGACTCGCTGGAGAACTGGGTGCAGGAATTACGATCGTATCCGAAATCATGTCCAAACAAAAACGGGGCTACGGAACCATGATCATCTCTTCAGTGGGCATGCTGGGCGCAGTGGTGGCAGCCATCGTCGGGCTAAATCTCCACTGGCAGACTGCCTATAAAATTGGGGGCATACTCGGCTTTGCCTTGCTCGCCTTACGCTTCGGCGTAGCAGAAAGTGGCATGTATGAGCAGATGAAACAGCAACCCAAAGTATCCAAAGGGAATTTCTTTTACCTGTTTACCAACCGTGCCCGATTTGTAAAATACCTGAAATGCATTCTGATTGGTCTACCCACTTATTTTATTGTAGGCCTGGTCTTGACTGGGGCACCCGAATTGGTTAAAACTGTCTTTAAACTTGAGGTGGAGCCTACCTTGGTTGCCAAATTGGTGATTGTCACCTACACTGCGATCGCAATCGCAGATTTGGGCTGCAGTTGGCTGAGCCAAAAACTCCAATCTAGACGCATCCCCTTACTCATCTTCTTGTGCATTTCCCTTACCGGCACACTTCTCATTCTTTTCTTCCCCATTACCGATCTCACCCAGGTGTACCTGATCTTTGCCATCCTAGGCACGGGAATTGG
>JAXISU010000150.1:0-5148 GCA_034680425.1 Cyclobacterium sp. | reverse complement strand
TCCAGAGCGTGAACTCGAAATCATCCGAAAAAAAGAGGGCATTCCATTACTCGATCCAGTAGTGCAAGATTTGACGGAGCTGGGAAAAAAGTTTGGGGTAAACTTCTAAAATCCTACCAAAAAGGGCCTAAACCTCCAAGGGAAAGTATTTTGAGGAAACAGTTTTTCTGTTTCTGTCTTCATCGGGGTGAATTCCTCCATTTTTCTGCCTAACTTAGTCCTTAGGTCCTTTTTATCCCTTATCCATGAACCGATTAAAGCTTATCCTAGGATGGCTTTTGACCTGCATTAGCTTCACTGCGTGCAGCCAAAAGGCTACTTTACGCATTTTTGACAAACCCATCACCTGGAACGCCGAACGGGAGCAGCTCTCGCTGAACTATCTCAAGGAACGTCACGGACTCACCCAAACCACCGCGACCATCAAACCCCAAATGGTGGTAGTTCACTGGACGGCCATTCCAACTATAGAAGTAACTTTTGACGTCTTCAACCCAATCACCTTGGGCGGTAGAGCCGACCTTACCGGAGCCAGCAACTTGAATGTTTCCAGTCAATTTTTGATCGACCGGGATGGCACCATTTTTCGCCTTTTGCCAGAAACCACCTTTGCCAGGCACGTGATCGGCCTAAATTACTTGGCCATTGGGATTGAAAATATTGGTAGCGATGATATGCCCCTGACCAAGGCCCAGCTAGAGTCCAACGAAAAACTCATCCGCTACCTCAAACGGAAGTACCCGATCGACTATGTCATTGGCCACCACGAATACCAGCGCTTCCAAAAAACAGACCTTTGGAAAGAGACGGACCCCAACTACCGTACTGTAAAGTCGGATCCAGGAGATTCATTTATGATTCGCTTGCGGAAAAATTTGACTGACCTGAACTTAAAACCGCTTCCTCCGCTTTGATTGAAGTATGAATCTGGCCCTCAAGTTTACCGCACCTTTTCTTCTTTTACTTTTCGTATGGGCAGGCAGCTCTGCCCAAGAATTGGATCCACTGGCTCCAAAAACTAGCGCTACAGAATCCAAAATCAATGCCATTGAAAGCCGCGAGGCTTCCTTTGTGACCATTCCCCATTCGCTTCCTGATATTCCTAGAGAATTCAGAGGGGTTTGGATCGCCACCGTAGCCAATATTGACTGGCCACTCTCCCCCACAGACCCCTGGGAAAAGCAAAAGAAGGACTACCTCGCGCTTTTGGATTACTACAAAGGGCTGCATTTCAATGCTGTAATCGTCCAAATTCGTACGGCAGGGGATGCTTTTTACCCCACGGACCTAGCTCCTTGGTCCAAGTACCTGACTGGCCAACAGGGGACAGCACCTAAAACTCCGGAAGATCCATTGGCTTGGATGATTGATGCTGCTCACCAGCGCGGTCTGGAGTTTCATGCCTGGCTCAACCCCTACCGTGCCACCATGGATCTCAATACCGCTGCATTAAGTCCTAAACATGACTTCAACACCCATCGAAAATGGATGCTCAAATACAGCACCAAGTGGTACTACGACCCAGGTTTACCCGAGGTGAAAGCCCATTTGCTTCAAATCATCGATGAAGTAGTTGAAAACTACGACATTGACGCCATCCATTTCGATGACTATTTTTATCCCTACCGAGAGCCCAACTTGGAGTTTCCCGACCAGGCTTCTTATGCAGCGTACAAAAAGCCAGGCCAGTCCAAAGACGATTGGAGAAGGCAAAATGTGGATGAGCTCATCCTAGCGCTCAGCCAAACCATCAAAAGCAAAAAACCATGGGTTCAGTTTGGTATCTCCCCTTTTGGGGTGTGGAGAAATAAGAGTAAAGACCCGAAAGGCTCCCCCACCCAAGCAGGGCAAACCAACTACGACGACCTTTTTGCAGATGTGCTGCTTTGGATGAAAAACGGGTGGATTGATTACCTGATCCCTCAACTCTATTGGAGCATGGAGCACCGCCTGGCTTCACACCGCATTCTTGCCGACTGGTGGTCCAATACCAGCTATGGTGTCCCCATTTACCTAGGTAACGGACCCTACAAGATTCGGGACGATTCGGATGTGGCTTGGAAAGAGCCTAAGGAACTTATCTCGCAAGTACACTACGGAAGAACCTTGCCTCAAATTCAGGGCAATGCCTTTTTTTCGGCCAAATCCATGTACCAAAAGAATCAGGACATCGCCCAACTTCTGAAAACCGAGGTGTACGATCGTCCGGTTTTGCCCCCTGCATTTGAACCCAAAACACCCGTACGCATCAGCACTCCACAGGTCTTGGATCTCAGCATTTCTTCTTCAAAAATCCAACTCCAACTCGAAAAGCAGTTGGACCCTGGCATTCGCTATGCCCTCGTTCAAGGCGGCAATGACCTGAACAGCATCCATCAGGCCCCCCTCCACAAAGTTTGGGTAGGAAGCAATCAAAAGTCTAGTCTAGACATACCTCAACTGAATAGCAGCTACCTGGCCATCCGCTGGGTGGATAGCTATGGAAGAGTGATCCAAAGTCAAGTGCTCCAACTCACCAAACCTTCACGGCCATGAAAGACATGCTCGTTCGACTTCTAGAACTTCCTTCAGGCGCAGAACTGGAGCAGCGGCTTTTAGAAAAGGAGAAAATAGTAGTTCGCAGAGCAATTGCACCAGAAAAACACTTGGTGAGCGACTGGGTCATGCAAGCATTTGGTGCCTATTGGCATTCGGAGGTGGAGGTAGCTTTTTCGCGGCAACCCGTAACTTGTTGGATTGCGCAGCGGGGAAATACTATTTTGGGTTTTGCCTGCTACGAAAGTACGGCTCGGAATTTTTTTGGTCCTACAGGTACGCTGGAATCAGAGCGCGGCAAAGGCATCGGTAAACTCCTGCTCCTCAAATCCCTAGAATCCATGCGAGAAATGGGCTATGCCTACGCCATCATTGGCGGTGTGGGACCAGCAGAATTCTATGAAAAGGCGGTTGGGGCTAAAGTCATCGAAGGCTCGGAAATCAGCATCTACCAACACTTACTTCGCAAACCATGACCCAAAGCTCCTCCAAAAACCCTTGGCTGTGGGTTCCCACACTTTACCTCACTGAATCGATCCCCTATGTGCTGATAATTTCGGTCTCGGTAGTGATGTATAAAAATCTGGGTATCTCCAATGAAGACATTGGATTGTATACTTCCTTTCTCTACTTGCCTTGGGTGATCAAACCTATCTGGAGCCCAATTCTAGAACTGTTTGGCCACAAAAAGCAATGGTTTTTGAGTATGCAGTTTATCCTGTCACTCGTGTTTTTGGGAGTAGGATTGACTACGGGTAGTTCGCATTTCTTTACGCTCACGCTTGCTTTTTTTTGGATGGGAGCCTTTGCTTCTGCCACCAACGACATTGCTTCAGATGGCTTGTATTTGATTGCCTTAAAACCCGAACAACAAAGTTTTTTTGTGGGAATGCGCAGCACCTTTTACCGGGTGGGGATGATTACAGGTCAGGGTTTGATCGTGATTGTTGCCGGCTTTTTAGAAGAGAAGTTTGCTGATCCTGCACAAGCCTGGTCTTGGACCATGCTGGGAGTAGGCGGCTTGATGCTTGTGCTGACAGGGATCAATTACCTCGCTACGCCAAAGGTGCTGGAGGAACGCATCGCCAAGGAAGACCAACCCAGTTTTGGGAAGGTGTTTTCTACCTTTTTCACGAAGAAAAATATAGGCCTATCCCTAGGTTTTGTACTGCTCTACCGCTTGGGAGAATCCCAGCTCGTCAAGATGTCCTCGCCCTTCTTTTTGGATAAGCGAGTCGCAGGTGGATTGGAATTGAGTACCACCGAGGTGGGATTTATTTACGGCACGCTAGGGGTTATTGCCTTACTGGTTGGCGGGATTTTGGGAGGAATAGTGATCTCCCGTGATGGACTGGGCAAGTGGATGATGCCCATGGCCTTTGCTATCAATGCTCCGAATATTGGCTATGTGGTTTTGGCATGGCTGCAACCAGACAACGTCTACTTTGCGGCCTTGGTGGTCGTGATTGAGCAGCTGGGCTATGGTTTTGGCTTTGCTGCCTTCATGGTGTTTTTGCTGTTTCTGGCAGAAGGAATTTTCAAAACGGCCCATTATGCCCTCGCCACCGGATTTATGGCCATGGGGATGATGCTACCTGGCATGCTCAGCGGCTACGTGCAGCAGTGGCTTGGCTATCCCGGATTTTTCGTTTGGGTGGTGATCGCTACGATTCCAGGATTTGTGATGGCGTATGTGGTGAAGTATCCGAGGGAGTTTGGAAAAAAAGTACTAAGTACTAAGTACTAAGTACTAAGTACAAAGTATGAATTTGAATTAGGACGCGAATCTTCCTTGCATGTAGCAGCCTGGCTTTTTACTAATTACGGGACATTTTACTTCGATGAAATCTTTTCTTGATACTTGATACTAGGGACTTTCTACTCCCTAAATGTCGCTAGAAGAAGGATGAATTTCGAAGAATCTACAACGAGACGAACATGAATAAATATCAAAAAATTGCGCAGCTGTTTTCTCCTGCGGCGTTTATTCACGATACGGAAGAGAATTACCAAGCCATCGAAACCCTGATTCGCGAACAGGAAATCGGGGGGCTGACTTTTTTTCACAGCAGGCATTCTGCTGCGGCCAACTTTGAAAAGAGGGCAGAAGTCCTGGATGTAAGTGGCACTTTTGAGAAACTGATCGGCTTAATCAACCGCTACCAAAAGGTCTCCAAAACTCCCCTACTCATCAGTATCGATGGGGAATATGGATTGGCCATGCGGATCGAAAATACACCCCAATACCCTTTTGCCATTACCCTAGGAGCTTTGAAAAACGATGCGGCAAGATGGGTGGAGGAAGTGGGCTTCCGCATGGGCTTGGATATGAAGCGCTCCGGCATTCACCTCAACCTCGCCCCTTGCGCAGACGTGAATACGAATCCCGACAACCCAGTGATTGGCTACCGCTCTTTTGGAAATCAGTCCGAAAAGGTATCCCAACTGGCCTTTGCTGCCTATTCAGGAATGAAAAGGGCTGGCATCGGAGCTTGCCTGAAGCATTTTCCAGGACATGGGGATACGGCAACGGACTCGCATCTGGGCCTACCGATTTTGCATAAAAGCAAAGTGGAATTGGAAGCGGAGGAATTACTTCCCTTTCAAGTGGGT
>JAXISU010000149.1:0-5193 GCA_034680425.1 Cyclobacterium sp. | reverse complement strand
TTAATTGAAACTCCAAAAAATCTTCCTGCAATACTGGCTATCCGTTCGGCCATGCTGGAGTTAGATTCAGGTAGCCCTTGGATTGCTAGTAAGCTAGGCAAACTGGATCAGCTTATTTTTTCGTGTCTGGGATTGGGGATGGAATTTGTTACGAACCAAGAATTGGGTTATCCCGGTGAAAAAATTGCAGCTCAACTACTTCTTGTCAATCCTTCTGAAGTTCCGATTTCTGAGATCTCCTTCCAACTTAAGGATACCTACTACCCGAGCAGGGATACCAAAGGGGATGAAGACACCAAGCTTCCCATTACGCTAGAACTTGCAAGTAATGAAGCCTATTCCCAGCCGTATTGGCTAAAGGAACCCTTGGATGGAGCTCTTTTTTCGATCAAAAGCCAAGATGATATTGGGCTTCCTTTCAAAGAAAAAGTTGGAGGAGACTTAAGCTTTGCTTTGGGTGGACAAAAATTTAAGGTAGTAGTATCCTTGGTTTACAAATTCAATGATCCCATTGATGGAGAGGTGAATCAACCCTTTACAATAGTACCTGAGGTAGATCTTTCTCTTTCTAAAGAATTGGTGTTTCTTGTTGAAGGGGCAGATCCTACGCTGACCGTGACGGTCAACTTTCGAAATCAATTGCTTGATGGGGCGCTAGAATTTGAAGGATTAAATGCCAATCAATTCAAGGTGGTAGGGATTGAAGATTTTCCTTCCTTGAAAAAACGAACCTATACCGTGACTTTCCTTCGTGGACAAAGCGGAAAGCAAGAACTTACGGCAAGGTTTAAGAGCACATCAGGCCAAGTATTTGACCAAGTAATCCACCGCATAGCCTATCCTCATATCCCTAATTTGACCTACTTCAGTACTGCAAAGATTCAACTGATTCAAGAAGATTGGAAAGTTTCTAGAGGAAAAGTAGGCTATCTAGAAGGGGCTGGTGATGAGGTGCCGGAAGTATTGTCCGCTTTGGGATATCAAGTCAATTTTCTTGATGAAGCCAGTTTGGAATTAGATAAGTTGAAGCAATATCAAGCCTTAGTCGTAGGGATTCGTGCTTACAATACCGAAGAGTTTTTAGCAAGCAAGCAGCAAATCCTGATGGATTACGTGAAGGCTGGAGGCAATTTAATCCTACAGTACAATACAAGTAGCCCATTGGTGACGCCTAATTTAGGACCTTATCCGTTTGCCATCGGTCGAGATCGCGTGACTGTAGAAGGCTCTCCTGTACTGGCAGACTGGTCGCAAGACTTGCTTCATACACCCAATCTAATGGAAGGGAAGGATTTTGAGGGATGGGTTCAAGAACGTGGTCTCTATTTTGCTTCTAAAGTTGACGATCGCTACCAAAGTCCACTTACCCTTCAGGATCCCGGAGAAGCAGCTAACAAAGGCGCTTTGATCACTGCTAAGGTAGGGGATGGAACCTACGTATATACTGGGCTTTCCTTTTTTAGGCAATTGCCTGCGGGAGTTCCTGGAGCAATCAAATTATTCATCAACTTGATTGAGCAATAGCATGGAAGAAAAACAAATTCCCTG
Source organism: Cyclobacterium sp. (assembly GCA_034680425.1). Lineage (GTDB taxonomy): Bacteria > Bacteroidota > Bacteroidia > Cytophagales > Cyclobacteriaceae > Algoriphagus. The sequence goes on along the minus strand of JAXISU010000149.1, from coordinate 3,645 downwards.
GACTAGAATTTACCTCGGTTTGATGGTCAGTTTGGTCATCCTAATTTCCTTAATGTATGCCTTAACCCTCGCCTATTCATGAGCACTTTAGATTGGGTGGTACTATTCTTGACCTTGGTGTCCATTTCCGTCTACGGGATGTACAAGACGCGTGGTAAAAAAAGTTTAGAAACCTACCTCAAAGGCAATAAAGACAATTGGTGGACCATCGGTCTCTCCATTATGGCTACCCAAGCTTCTGCGATCACCTTTTTAAGTACCCCAGGTCAGGCTTATGAGGATGGGATGCGCTTTATTCAGTTTTATTTTGGCTTGCCATTAGCGATGATTATCATCTCGATTGCCTTTGTACCCATCTACTACAAGTTGAAGGTGTATACGGCTTACGAGTACCTAGAAAACCGCTTTGACCTAAAAACCAGAACCCTAACTGCCTTGTTGTTTATCGTGCAACGAGGTTTGGCTGCGGGGATTACCATCTATGCACCCGCCATCATTCTTTCCACTTTACTTGGCTGGAACTTGACACTCACCAATATTTTCATAGGTGTGTTGGTTATTGCATATACCGTTTCAGGGGGAACAGAGGCCGTTTCGATCACCCAAAAGCAACAAATGGCTGTGATGATGGGAGGAATGGTTTTGGCTGGAATCATGGTCATCCAATTGCTTCCCATTTCCATGAAGGAAGCATTGCAGGTGGCGGGAAAGATGGAAAAGCTCAACGTGGTCAACTTTGAGTTTGACTTAGCTGACCGCTATTCCTTCTGGTCTGGGATGACAGCTGCTGTATTTTTGTTTTTAAGTTATTTCGGTACGGATCAGAGCCAGGTTCAACGCTACCTTTCCGGTCAAACCTTGACACAAAGTCGCATGGGGCTGTTGATGAATGGATTTTTGAAGATCCCAATGCAGTTTCTGATTTTGTTTATTGGGGTTTTGGTTTTTGTGTTTTACCAATTCATTACGCCTCCAGTACATTTCAATCAGGTACAAACAGAGTCCCTTCGCCAAAGTGAGCATGCATCGGACTTTGCTCGTTTGGAGCAATCCTACCAAGCCAATTTTGATTCCTCGAAGCAGGTATACACCCAACTCTTGACTTCAATCGATCAGGAGAAAGCGGAAACCACAGAAGAATTGACCAGTACCCTGAAAAGTTTGAAAACAGAGCAGCAGGAAATTAGAGAAGAAGTAAAGGCCTTACTCGTAACCCATGACCCAGAGGCAGAAACACGGGATACGGACTATGTCTTTATGCGTTTTGTGATGGATTATTTACCTACAGGTGTGGTAGGCTTATTATTTGCAGCCATTTTTGCTGCGGCCATGTCCTCTTCTTCTTCTGAGCTGAATGCCTTGGGGAGTACGACTACGGTGGATTTGTACAAGCGATCGATCCGTAAGGAAGCAAGTGATACGCATTATGTCAATTCCTCCAAATTATTCACAGCTTTCTGGGGCTTGGGGGCGATTCTGTTTGCTACCTATGCCTCCTTATTTGAGAACTTAATCCAAGCAGTGAATCTTCTGGGATCCTTATTTTACGGAACGATCTTGGGAATATTTGTGGTGGGATTCTTTATCAAATGGATCAAGGGTCAGGCCGTTTTTCTAGCAGCCCTACTATCACAAGCCTTGATTTTAGTAGTCCATTTCTTTAATGGGAAAGGACTTTTTGGAATGCATTGGGATATTGGTTTCCTATGGTACAATGCCATTGGCTGCCTTTCAGTGGTTTTATTTGGGCTAATCCTGCAGACCGGAATAGGAACTTTCGGAAACAAAAAATCCCTTTAGAACTAATTCAAAAGGGAACAAAAAAAGAAGCCTTCGAGTTACCGAAGGCTTCTTTTTGCTTACTTGATGGATTTGATCAAGCGGTCATTGAGTCCCACATAATCAAGATTTTTACCTTCTTCGGCAAGTTTCTTAGACTTGGTGGCAGACTCCAATGCTTCAGTCTTTTTGCCCAGGCTCAATTCAATTTTTGCCTGTAGGTGCAAGGTCCAGTATTTCGGATCAGAGCTTGTGGACTGCTTAATCCAAGTATAGGCTTGGTTAAGGTCCTTATTGCTGGTGAAATAATAGTTCGCAGCTTGGTAGAGCAAGGCTGGGTTGGTGCTTTGTGCATCGATTACCTGCTTCTTGATATCTGCCATCACGATGGGATCTACTTCAGTTTGAATGGTAAATTCTACGCGGGTTTGTTCCCATTTGATGGAAAGGTCAGCGCTAGAATCTGTTAGCTTGGCGAAGCTAATTTCAAAAGAATCGTACATTCTACTTGTTTTGGCAGGGGTGGCTGTGAAGCGAAGCATATCGTCCTTGGAATCGTAGCCAATAGCTCCTCATAGCTTCGTGTTTTTACTCAGGATCATGGTCCAAGAGGTTTTGCCAGGGATCGAGTAAAGTGCATAGGAACCTGCAGGAACCTTAGTGCCGCTGATACTTACTTCTGTAGAGAAATTAAGGATGGTTGCTCCATTGGCACCAGTTCTCCATACTTCACCAAAAGGTACAAGCTCACCAAAGATTTTTCTACCCTTGGTACTTGGGCGGCTAAAATCCACAGTTACATCCGTGAGTCCTACTTTTTGAATTATTTTAGAACTAGGGCTAGCCTGAGGCATTTGGATTTGTTGGGCAATGCTCGAAATGCTTACTAGGAGAAAAGCCAGAATTAGAAGGTTGATTTTTTTTGTCATATCCGTAGAGGGTAATGGAAGGTGTAGGTTTAAACTTGACGGGACCATTTTTTAAGGTCGAATTTTGAACGTGCAAGTTCTTAGAATATTCTCTTTTTTCTTAAAAAAGGCAGAGGAATTTGATGAATGAATTTTTTGCCCTGTTTGAAAGGTCTAATTTAGATGTAACTAAGCCACGAATTTATGAGCATCGCAATTATTAGCCCCGGAAGAGACCCCAAAGTTTGGATCGAGGCACTTCGATATCACCAACCCGACATTGATCTTCAAATCTATCCAGAAATCGATCGTCCGGAAGCAGTGGAAATGGCATTGCTTTGGCAGCATCCTCCTGGATACCTTAAAAACTTTCCCAATCTTAAATTAATTAGCTCCTTAGGAGCAGGCGTTGACCACATTCTTTCAGATCCTGCTGTTGGGGATGAACTTCCTATCGTTCGGATTGTCGACGAGAAACTGACTTGGTCTATGACCAATTATGTAATCATGGGTGTATTGAACTATCATCGGCAGTTCCTTCGTTATCACCATGACCAACAGGAAAAAGTTTGGGATATGTCAAACCCAGAGCTGCCCGTCAAAGTAGGAGTGATGGGCGTAGGGGCTTTGGGAGGTGATGTGTTAACTAAATTGGATGGATTAGGATTTGAGGTGATTGGTTTTGGTTTTTCAGAGAAAAAAGACTTTCCCTATCCTTACTTTCAAAAAAATCAACTGGAAGAATTCCTTTCCCAGGTCAATGTCCTGGTTTGCTTGCTTCCGCTTACCCCAGAAACCGAGGGGATTTTAAATCTTTCGCTTTTCAAAAAGTGTACAAAAGGCACCTACTTGATTAATGTAGCAAGGGGAAAGCATCTTGTCGAACAAGATCTTTTAGTTGCACTCCATGAGGGACTGCTTTCTGGAGCACTTTTGGATGTGTATCAAGTAGAGCCTT
>JAXISU010000148.1:0-5222 GCA_034680425.1 Cyclobacterium sp. | reverse complement strand
GGATACCCTGACAAAGCATCTGCTTTAGTAAAGTTTTGTTGCGCTTTTTCTTTACGCCCCATTTTCTCTTCTACCAAGCCCAGATTATTGTAAGACACAGCATCTTCAGGGTCTAATTCGATGGCTTTTTCATAATCAGCAATGGCACCTGCCAAATCTCCGATTCGGTCCTTCAAGTAAGCCCGGCTACTGTAGCGGTAGGGATTGTTCGGATCCAAATTGGCAGCACGGTCCAGTTCTGCTATAGCCTCTTCATTTCTCCCCAAAAGATGCAAGACCACCGCCCGATCACTGATGTAATCCGTATTGTAGGGTTCGAGTTGGATCAAGAAATCAAAATCTGCCAAGGCCTCTTGCCCTTTTCCAAGGCGAGTTAAAATCCGTCCACGGTAGAGGTAAAAAGTTGGGTTGCTAGCCTCCTTGATGATCAGTTCATGGAAGATGGCTAATGCCGCTTCAAAATTTCCTTCTTTGTATTGGTCTACCCCTTTTTCAAAATTCATAACATCTCAATTCGCTTGCAAAATAAACCCAGAATCTTCGATTAAAGTTTATTTGCTTCTAAATTCTCACCATTCGATTGGCATCTATTATCTTTAGGTGCACGAGAAGTTTCCCTTATGGCCCTCCTTCCAGAAGTAGTTTTAAAAGATTTAAAGGCGAAGAAGTTTGGCCCTGTTTATTTTTTGCAGGGAGAGGAACCCTATTTTATTGACTTGATTAGTGACTTCATAGAGAAGAACGCAATCCCCGAATTTGAACGTGGATTCAATCAACTGGTATTGTATGGGAAAGAAGCTTCTGTAAGCACCATTCTTTCCCATGCACGCAAATTTCCCATGATGGCCGAAAGGCAGTTGGTCTTGGTCAAAGAGGCGCAGAATATTCCTGACTTAGGAAAAGAAGATGCTCAAAAATTATTGGTAAGCTACCTTAGCAATCCGCTACCCAGTACGATTTTGGTTTTTGCCTACAAGCATAAAAAATTAGATGGGCGAAGTAGCTTAAAGAAGGAAATTGAGAAAAAGGCCGTCTTTGTTGAAGCGGAAAAAATCAAGGATTGGAAGCTAAATGAGTGGATTGAAATCTATTTCAAAGAATTAGGACATCAGATTGATGCCAAAGCAGGGCAGCTTTTGGCTGATTCCATTGGTAACAATCTGGAAGTAATGACGAATGAGGTGGGAAAAATGTTAATTAATTTCCCTGAACCCACACGCTTTACTGTAGACCATATTTCCAAGTACATCGGGATCCATAAGGAATACAACAATTTTGAATTGACCAAAGCCATCGGATTTCGGGATGTAAACAAGGCGAATCTTATTGTCCATTACTTTATCCAAAACCCTAAAAACCATCCGGTTATTCCGATTTTTTCCCTGTTGTTTTCCTACTTTTCTCGGATTGCCTTGCTTCATCGTGCAGGTGCCTTACCTGAAGGTCAACTTGCAGCAGCGATAGGAGTCAATCCTTATGGCCTTAAAGAATACGTGGTTGCAGCAAAAAATTTCAAATTAGGCAAGGTAATTGATGTATTTGGATACCTAAAAGAGGCAGATCTTCGTTTTAAGGGAGTAGATTCTGGAAGCATGACTGAAGGAGAAATACTTCGAGAGCTGGTCTACAAAATTTTGCACTGAATAAGCTTTTTGCCATGAAATACTACTTGGTTCTGCTTGCAGGACTGGGCTTCACTTTGGAGTCTTTTTCACAGTCTTCCCTGTACCAAACTAGTCCTCAACAAGCGCTAGATCGATCCACTGTTTTGTTTAATCAGCAGGCATTTGCTGCGAGTCTATTCGATAACGCTCAACTTTTAACTTCTGACCTAGCTTATTCTCAGAAAAAACAAGCAACTCTTCAACAAGCGTTATCCGCATTGCAATTGGAACGGCCTGATGGGTTGGGCTTGGTGAAGCAGTTTATTCAAGATTATGCAGGTGAACCCAGTGTAGCATCTGCTTCCATTGCCTTAGGCAATCACTATTTTTACAAGAAAAGGTATGCAGAGGCCATAGCTGGCTACGATTTAGTACCCCTTGAATTAGTCAATCGAGAATTGCGGGCCGACGTTTCCTTCAAATTAGGGTACAGTTATTTTCAGCAAGGGGAATTTGCCAAGGCCGCTACTTACCTTGATCAAGTAAAAAACTTAAACATACCTCTGGCTTCCGATGCCTTGTATTACAGCGGCTACATTGCCATGAAGGAGGGAAACGCCCCACAAGCAATTCAAGAGCTGCAACTTGCCTCGAAAAGCATATTTTATGCTCCTAAGGTACCTTTTCTATTGACTTCACTCTATTACCAGGAGGGGAAGTATGCCGAAGCCATTGCTTATGCAGCACCTTTGCTTGCTTCCCAAACCCCCTTAGATCAAAAGGAAACCATTCATTTGTATTTGGCCGAAGCCTATTATGCTTCCAAGGACTTTGCAAACGCTGCGGAGCAATACGAAGCATTTAGTTCCTATCAAAATGGCGAACTTACTTCCAAAGAAAACTACAAGGCAGGGATATCATTTTTTGAACTAAAGGACTATCCCAAAGCAAGCAAATACCTCAAGTTGGCGGCCTTGGGAGAACCGGATGTGGCGCAGGCAGCTAGTTACTACTTAGGACATGCCTATGTGCAGCAGAGCAATTTCCCGTTTGCACTCACTAGTTTTCAAGTGGCCGCCGCAAGTTCGGTCGATTTGGGTATACAGGAAGAAGCCTTGTTTAATCTGGCTAAGATCAATTTGCAGCGTGGAAACTTTCAAGTAGCAGTCAATGCCTTGGATGAGTATTTGACCAACTATCCCCGAGGAGCAAGGGCTACAGAGGCAGAAACCTTATTGTCCGATGCATTGCTGAATTCATCCGACTATTTGCGGGTTTTGGACCAATTGGATAAGTTAAAAAACAAATCTTCGCGCATTCAAGAGGCCTACCAAAAGGTGGCTTTTTATCAGGCTATGATTTATTATCGGGATCAGAAACTGGAGCAGGCACTTATGTATTTGACTAAATCGCAGGCTTTTCCATCTGATAAAAACCTCCTAGGGGAAACCAACTTTTGGAAAGGGGAGATCTACAGTGCACAGGAAAATTTAGGGCAGGCGATCTCAGCCTACCAAACTGCAGTGAAGCAAATCTCACCAACCTCTGAATATGCATTAAAGGCAGGCTATGGATTGGGATACGCCTATTTTAATACCCAAGAATATGGTGCGGCTGAAGTGCAATTTGAAGCCTACCGTACTGCTCAGCGAAATTTGCGAGAGCCTGCCTATCAGGATGCCTTGCTTCGATTGGGGGATTGCTATTTTGTTCAAAAGAAATTCTCTGAAGCGGAGAAGATCTTTAGCCAAGCCATTGAAGCGGAAAATGCGGGACAGGATTATGCCCATTTGCAATTGGCAGTGGTGACCAACTACCAAGGGAAGAATCAGCAAGCGATTGAACAGCTCAATTTGTTGATCGCTAATTTCCCGGCGAGTGTATTCATCGAAGATGCATTTTACCAAAAGGGGCAAATCTATCTGGAAGAACTCAAGTATGAGGATGCTATTTCCGCCTTTTCAGAATTGATCAATACAAGGTCAAATTCTCCATTTCTTCCATCGGCATTGGAAGGGAGAGCCGTGGCTAATTATTCGTTACAGCGCTACAGCCAGACTATCGCTGACTACAAAGTGATCCTAGAAGATCACCCTTTGGCAGAAAACTCAGAAGCGGCCTTGAAAGGGCTACAAGAGACCTTAGCGGTGCAAGAAAAGTCGGAGGAATTTGGCGAGTACTTGCAATCCTATAAGAAGGCAAACCCTGATGCAGGCTCGGTTCAAACCTTGGAATATGAAGCTGCCAAAAACCTGTATATCGATCAGAAATATGCGCAAGCAGCAAAGGCTTTGGAAAATTACCTACGCGCTTACCCTGAATCAGGACAAAAAAGTGAAGCATTGTATTTCGCTGGAGATTCCTACAAACAAATAGGAGAGGTTTCGAAAGCCATGGATTTATTCAAGGTGCTTGAGCAGCAGCCTTCTTCTCCCTATCGAGTCAAAGCATTTCAGCAATTGGGTAAAATCGAGTTAGAACGCAAAAACTTTGCAGAGGCGTTGCGTTATTTGGAACCCATCGCACAACAAACGAGAACCCAACTTGAAGAAGCAGAAGTGTTGCTGGGCATACTAGATGCTCAATTTGGATTGGGAGATTATAGCCAGGCTATTGTGGCGGCAAATCGATTAATTTCTTTGGGAGAAATTCTTCCTGGAACTACCCCGAAGGCTCTTTTGATCAAGGGGAAATCCCAACAATTACTGGATCAAAATTCAGAGGCGGAAGATAGTTTTGGATTGCTGCTTCAAGAATACACCACAGTGGAAGCTGCAGAGGCATTGCTATTGTTAGCGCTTCGCTATCAGGAGAAAGGGGACTTTGTGGGTTCCAATGAATTGATTTTTGATTACTCTGAAACCTTCTCAGCGTACGACTACTGGTACGGAAGTATGTTTTTGCTGCTCGCAGAAAACTACATTCAACTTGGAGAAGTATTTCAAGCCAAAGCTACCCTTCAATCTATCCTAGATCAGTCCACGGATGCAACGGTTAAGGAAAAAGCAGCATCTACCCTTAAAAGCCTCAACTAGATCATGCAAAGGATAGTCAATCTACTTACTTTTCTAGGGCTGTTTTGTGTGAGCATCAGCAGCCTTCAATCTCAAACGAAGCAGAAGGGAAGTGTTCAAGATCAGGAATTTATTATTCAAAAGGATCGAGAGATTCGCTTGCCTAAAAAGCTGCGAAGTTTAGAAAAAGTACCTTCTTTACCACAGCCTAAAGCATTAGGTACACTCACCTTTCCAGTGGCACCTTTTTTTCTAACACTACCTGCGGCAGCCATTAATCCAGAACCTGCACAAAAGGAATGGGAAGAGCCAAATTTGGAGACCTATCCAGGATTGGTTCGCGTTGGCTATGGAAATTATTTGTCTCCTTTGCTAGAAGGGAGGTATCAGTCCAGCCGAGCTGAAGACTGGCAGTATGTAGCCAAAGTTATTCACCAAAGTTTTGGTAAAGGTCCAGTAAGCTGGATGGACGAAGAGAGTAAAGAATCTCATCCCGAACTTGCAGGGCAGGGAAGTTTTTTTCTTCCGAGTAGTGAACTGTATTCCTCTTTAAGTTTCAAAAGAAATGGCTACAGATACTATGGTGAAGATCTGGGTTTTGTAG
>JAXISU010000147.1:0-5222 GCA_034680425.1 Cyclobacterium sp. | reverse complement strand
CCTTGATCGGATCGTCGTTTGTGTTACTTATTTCCCATTCTACGGTAAGTGGATTGCCCCCATTCAACTGGGAAGTTAGCGCAGTCAAAATGGCAAAGGGCTTGCTGTTTGCAACGGTAGTCACTTGGGTAGAATCTAGGTATACCCCTTGTGCTTTTGAGCCATCTCGGACAGTTAAGCCAAAGGTCATTTGTCTCGGCACCTCAGGTAGCGTCTCGAAGAGCATGGAAGTCCCAGAATTGGCCGTTAAAATCGCATTATCACTCGTCAGGTTGTTTGAAATAACCCGCGAGTAGGTTGGAAAGTAACGCTGCGAATTGGCACTTGGAGAAGTTGAACTAAATAAAGGCGCTTTTTGGGATTTAGATCCCCAGTAACCTCCTGGAAGTACTAGATCTGAATCCAATTGTTCCCAGTTGTAAAAATAAGTTGAGTTTTTTAACCCCGTTGGCGTCTCCAATACAAAGGGTGTTTTGATCGGAATGAAGTACGCTTTTAAAGGAATATTGGCTGGAGGTTGCTGGGCATAAGGAGTAAGCGTACCTACTTTAGAAAAATCGATTCCAAACTGGAAACGTTTGAAGGACTGGATGATTTGGTGGATGGAATGGTAGTGGTAAAAATGCAAATCAGGTTGGTTAACCTTTCCATAAGACATGATGGATCTTCCCGAACTCAATTCAGATTGGGTAACCAATCCATCTGGTTGATTTGAAAACGTGTGGGAAGCGCCAAGGTGGTGCCCAAATTCGTGGGAGACCAATCCAATAAACCCGAGTTCATTTGCCGTGCTTTTGCTGAAATAAGACCAGCCTGATCCCTTTTCCGGGGTTCCAACGTTTCCAATTCCGTAGGCATTCCCAATCCCATAAGGAACTGGATTTCCGGTTTCGTTCCGAGCGATGAATAAATGCCCTAAGTCATAATTTTGTTGACCAATAAGAGAATCGATCACTACTTGAGTTCTGGTGTTCAAATAGGATGAATTCGTAGAGACGCCATTTTGCTCGATATTGTAGGGGTCTGTTGCTTTATTGAAAAAGATCAATTTATCGTTGTTGGCGATGAGCTGATACTTAATCCCTAGATCTTGTTCACTGATCAAGTTTATGCCATTGACAATACTAATTATGTTGGCTAGTACCGTCTCTTTGGTACCGCCATTAATCTCTCCATATTCACCCGCAGAGACCACCGCCAATCGAAGCGTACGTACACCTTCTACCTTATTTCTTGTGGTTTGACTCGTTAAATCCAATCGGTTACCGCTTGGAGAAGTCAAGTCAGGTAATGAAATTTGGTCAGTGGATGGTACGCCACAGGAGATGCCTTCCGACATGCTTTGGTTACCACTGATCTTGTAGAACATGTAGGTGTTCGTCGACAGCATTCTCATCCCCTCGGATGCTCCCGAAAACTCGTAGAGGTAGAGCCTGCTGCTAGTCATAGTGAGCGCTATTCGGCTTTGGGGATCCGAAACCTTATACCCTTGGTAGGTTTTGATTGCTGGGTATTTATCGGCCAATTCTTTAGAGATGCTTACTTTTTCAACAACCAAAAAATCCTCCATACCTCCCTGGCTGTTTGGCATGCTGATTTGCATCTCTTTTCCGGAGGAAAGGGCACGTTGAAGTGCTTTTTGGTCGAGCTCTAAGATTTGATAGCGCTCGGTTTCAGCTTGGACTATTTTGTTGTTGCTGAAATTTTGAGTGGATTTTTTCCAGTAATTGGACTGACCATAGGAGGTCAATCCACAGAAGATGATACTGAGGGTGAAGAGTATTTTTTTCATGGACAAGCCTGATGAACTAGATGAGGTAAACACGGTTTTTTATCCTTCCGATTGGGGGCATGCCCTAATCAGTCGAATTGGGAATCAAGTAACAGAAATAACGATTAGGTTTGCTTTATTCAGCAAAATGGGGACCTTGATTTTGCAGGATTTGAGGTAAACTTTTCGGATTTGAGGGATGCTATTTTTCGGAGTTCTAATTTCTTGGAAGAGAAAGTGCGTAGGTACAGTGGCTAGGTTTAGGGAACAAAATCCTGCTATTTAGAATCAAAATTCGCTTTATTGCTTCTCCCCTAGTTCCTTTACCTTCCAAAAAATGTACGCATCTCCAAACGCCTACCTGCTGAGGTTGTTTTTTGATGATCGGAAAAATTCTAAGGGAAACACCTGCGGAAAAAGTACACACATCGACCCTCTAAAAGAAATTCCATGTGCTTGTACTTTTCATCAAACTTGTGGTGCTCTTTGTCTTTTCAAAAGGCCAAACCAGGGGGTATAGCCATCTGCATAATGTTCAATATTGACCTTAGATTTAGAGATCTTTAACTCCTTGAGATGCTTTATTATTCCATCTTTCAAGGAATCAGGACCACAAATGTAGTACTGGGCGTTATTCGACTTGATTAAGTCATTTTTTTGTATTCGCTTTTTCCCTGAACTAAACTCAACGTAATCAAATTGGGGATATGCTTGCACCCATTGATTAAGTTCTTTTTGGAAAATGATCCTTTGCTCACTCCTATTTGCATAAAGTAAGGTCACCTTGCTTTTGGGTTCAAATTGAAGCATTAGATTTATCATACTGAACAAGGGTGTAATTCCGCTCCCTCCTGCGATCAGCACATACTGATTTTCTGCCGATTTATTAGGTACAAATCCGAAATCACCGACGGGCAATAAGGATTCAATCACGTCGCCGATTTTAGCGGTATGGTAAAAATAATGGGACACTTCACCCTTGAGCTTCACCGTTATTCTTAAAAAATCATCAATACCTGGTGAAGAGCTCAATGAAAAGCAGCGAGAATAGGTTTTGCTACCAACTTTAACTTTTAAGGTCAGGTATTGCCCTGCTGCATACTGGTAAAATGCTGGGTCCTCAGGTTTGAAATAAACAGAAACAGTATCGGCTGTTTCTTTGACCAATTTATCAATGGTTAATGTCCTGTATTTCGTGTTATCAATGAGGATTGCGTCTTGCCTTTGATGGATTTTTGTAAATGTGCTCTCAGTTGAATTCAATTCCGTACCGCATACAATATCCCAAAACCGAAAAAACAAACCGTAATTACCGTTGTATTGCGTATGATGGAGGCTATGGTTTGTGGCAGTCACCAGCATATTAAAGGGAGGAAAGCGGAAAAATTTAGGAAAAAGTTCATATCCCAAATGCGACTTCAAATTGTTGAAGGTTCCAATCACTTGTGTAATGCCTAAAACTGTCATCGAAATAGGCAGCAGCATGGCTAATGGCAATATCCATACTGTAAGCCATAAGGACTCGATCAAGTGAAATGAACTAGAGGTGTATGGATTGACGTCCAAACTCTTGTGGTGTAAGGCATGTACATACTTGTAAATGCTAGGATGGTGCATGGCTCGGTGACTCCAATAAAACCAAGCATCGGACACAACCACCATGATAATTACGGAAAGAATTTCATACCCTAACCCATATTTACCAGTTTCTAGGTAAAACTTAGTTAGTCCACTATCCTTAAATGAAATCACAAGAATTGAAAACGCAGTACCACCAATAAATGACATCAGGGTTGCCCCTATTTCACCTTTGATTTGGGACCAACCCGCTCTTTTTGAAAGCTGGATTTTTCTCTTTCGGAGTTTGTTGCCCAAAAGAACCCAGAAAATAAAAAAAACGACACTCATGATGGAGAGCGCAGCGAGGACGGTAATGAAGTACTGATTTACGAATTCTAACATTGCTTTTACGGTGATAAATCCGAGGCTAAATTAGAATTAGTGCTTATTCGAGCACTTAACATTTGTTACTTTATTAACTGCTTCCTTATTCTACTTAAGCTTTGCGGCTTGATGCCTAAGTAGGAAGCGATGTATTGGACAGGTACGTTCTTGATTAGTTCGGGTTGTTGCTCAACCAGTTTTTTATACCTCAATTCCGCGGTAAGGGTAGCAAAGTCGTTGGCTCTGAGTTGAGTGGTGGCCACAGAATGTTCAAAAATCGCAAGACTCAATTTTTTAAAATTTTCACTTTTGTCTATCAATTCCACCAATTTGCTTCTTTCGATCTTATAGAATTCGCAGTTCGTAATGCATTCTAAATTTTCGTTGGATTTTGTTTCGTGGATGAAATTTGTGAAAGAAGTAACGAATCGATTTTGAGAAACAATCAGTGTTGTGATTTCATCGCCATTGGTATCGTAATAAAACAACCGCATAAATCCCTTGGTAATAAAATACAAATGTTTGGGCACTCTATTTTCTTCTTCAACAATACTATTCTTTGGGACCGAATTGAGTTCAAAGTAGGGTTTACAGAATTCGATTTCGCTGTCTGTAAGTTTGACGTAGCTATCAAATAGGTTTAAAAAACTGGCTGACATTTGGGATTGGCTTCTTTTCAAGACGTGACTGTTGCTCACAAAACTACTGCAAATGAATCAATTAAAAAGAACGATACCTGGCAATCAAAGAAACAAATAGGCAGCATAAACTGCTGAATTCCTTGGGGAAAAAGTCTAATTAAAAAGTCAGCAAACTAAAAAAATTAAAAGTCTATAAAAAAAGTAGACAATTTCTTGGTTTTAAGTTAGGCATGTAAGTAATTTACAGAACTATGAGCATACAACTAGGAGATATCGCACCGGACTTTACCGCAGAAAGCACACTTGGAACCATTCGATTCCATAAATACCTTGGCAGCAGCTGGGGGGTTCTCTTTTCACACCCTGCTGATTTTACACCCGTCTGTACCACAGAATTGGGTCGTACCGCAGGATTGCAGGAGGAATTTGAAAAACGAAATGTCAAAGTCTTGGCTTTGAGTGTGGATCCATTGGACAAGCATTTTGAATGGATCAAAGACATCAATGAAACACAACACGTAACCGTAGGCTTTCCAATCCTAGCTGATCCAGATAAGTCCATCGCGAATGCCTATGGCATGATTCATCCCAATGCTTCGGAAACCTTTACGGTCCGCTCCCTATTCATTATTGGACCAGACAAGAAGGTTAAATTAACCATTACCTACCCCGCATCCACAGGACGAAATTTTGTGGAAGTGCTGCGGGTGATTGATTCCTTGCAGCTGACTGCCAACTACAGTGTAGCCACTCCAGCCAATTGGGTAAATGGAGAAGATGTGATTGTGGTACCGGCCGTTAAAACCGAAGATGCGCTGATCAAATTCCCGAAAGGATTGAAGATTGTGAAGCCCTACCTGCGCTAT
>JAXISU010000146.1:0-5229 GCA_034680425.1 Cyclobacterium sp. | reverse complement strand
GCAGGAGGAGTAACGGTGTTGCCTTTCTGAGCTTTGGCAAGGTTGTATTTCTCCCATCCTTTCTTGTACTGGATAGCCTCGTTAAACCCGTTACGTATTACCGCTTCAACACCCATTCGAGAACGAGGTTGGATGCCATTGCCTCTTCCATGTACACGTGTAGGGTTCTCACCCAAGGCAAACTTGATCGTACGGGGAGCTTCCTGCATGATGATGTCTGCTGGATCTTCGCTTCCCCAACGGTGCTTAAGTGTGGCATTTTGACCACCTACCACGTTCGCTGAGCCGTGCATGGCATGGGAAACAGTCACTCCACCCGCAAGTGCACGATAGATTCCTAAATCTTGAGGGTTTACCACATCTTTCATGCGGATTTCTGAAGTGATCGGAGCAGATCCTTCGTTGACCACATCTAATCCCACGTGAGAGTGTGCATCAATGATGCCTGGCATCACGTATTTGCCAGTAGCATCGATCGCGTTTACACCAGCAGGAGCGGTAAGATTTTTACCGATTTGCGTGATAATTCCGTTCTGAACCAATACATCCGAAGATTCTAGGTTGCCTTTCGTAACCGTAAGTACGGTCGCGTTTTTTATCAATACACTGCCTTTTTGGACCTGTGCCTGGGACATCCCAACACCCAATCCAAAAAACGCAGCGAGAAGGTAAATGTGCTTTTTCATGTTTAGTTAGCTTGGCTAGGTGAAGAAAGAGTTGCTTTCACTGGAAAAGAACCCATTTGTGGTACAGACAAGGCGCCTTCCATATTTTTCCCATTGATTTCTCCTGAGATGGTTACCGTAAGGCTCATACCTCCTGCAGCCACATCAAATTCGAAACTTAGGGTTTTACCTGTTAGGCTGGCATTTTTGATTGGAGCAGAGGCCTTTCCAGATCCAGAAGGATCGTCGTAAGTAATGCTTCCTGCCAAAACTCCATTTTCACGTTTCAAGGTGATTTCTCCTCCAGAACTTCCTGCAGGTGTCTCAGAGGTGTATTCCCATACTCCCTCTACTTGAACTCCATTGGGAGCAGCTTCAGGCTTAGCGCTTGCAGGTTCAGCCTTTACGGCCTTCTTTTTAACTTCGTAATCAAACACATACCCATCGGCAATCACGTGCTTGATCTGGGTATCTTCCTTAAACAAAGTATCTGTGGTTACTACCAAGTTGGCAAGCTTTCCTTTTTCAAGTGTTCCTGCCATTCCACTGATTCCTAAGATTGCTGCTGGATTTGTGGTCAATGCAGCTAGGGCTGCTTTTGAACTCAAGCCATTGTCAATCATAGTTTTCATAGTCTTTTGCACATCAGCGGCCTTGGCATCTGTGGTGCTGAACCCAAACAAGATTCCTGCCTTTTCCAATTGTGCTGCTTGCTTCAAGGCTTGGTCATAAGCTTCTTTAACGCGTGCATATTGCGCTTTGGTAGCTTCGGTGACACCATCTGCCTTTTGTGCTTTGATCGACTTATCATCGGGAACCTGCAACTTGATCAACACCGGAGTGCCTGAAGATTTGATTTCATCAATTACAGATTCATAGTTTTCCAATCCAGTAAGCACCAGTTTGAAACCCAATTCTTTCTGTAAGGCTAAAGCGCGGCGAATTTCAAGTTCTGAACCAGCTGTAAATAGCACCGGAAGTTGCTTCTGTACCACAGGCATAAATGCCGTATGCGTAGGACTAGGCTGAGGTCTTTTCACTCCAGAGTTAGCAGCAAACATGCGCTCGTGATCAATCACTAAAGCTGTGTTTTGGTAGATGTCTCGGAACTTGGCCATGACACCAGCTAGGGTAGCTGGATACATGCCTCTCGAGCTTCTGAAATTTGCTGCAACGGCTGTGTTTACCTTTAAAAAATTATTTGTTTTTGGTTCACCTAATAACACAAGAGCGGTTTTTCCAGGAAGCATGCCTCCATCTGGTACCACTTGGCTCAAGGTAAATCCTGCTTTTCTCCAGTCGTCTACTTGGGTGCTGGCTGCAGAATAGGAGTCAGTAGCCATTCTCCAAGGTGTGATTCCTGCCACTTCATCGGGTGGGGTAGAAGAAACAAAATCCTTAGGACGTTCCACATCTTTGGGCTTAGTAATACCCATATTTCCTGCACCATCGATAAATCCTGGATAAACATAGAGGGAGTCACCTGCGATTACTTTCGCTTCTTTAGGCAGGGCAATTGCGGCACCTACACCTAAAATAACTCCGTCTTTGATTAGGATCGTGGCTTTACTTCCTGGGTCTCCAGGAGCCTTAAATACTGTGGCGTTGGTGATGGCATAAGTGCTGGTTACCCTACGTTTGCCCGAAGGATCACTTTGCGCCAAAGCAGATTGGTTGAGCCATCCTGCTACCAACAATCCCAGCATTCCTGCCTTTAAAAATTGTTTGTTCATGCTTGAATTGGTTAAACTTTGGTAAGCAAACTACAAATTGCAAGAAGAGTTCTTGCAAACATTATTTTTACAATCCATTTTAAAGGATTAGTGGTACAATAGCTGGGTAAGAATTCAAATTCAGGTGATGGCTATTGAAACCAAATGTTTACCAAAAATAGAACTTCAAGCCAATTCCCCAAGTCTATATACTAATTTCATTTTTCTAGTTCTTCTTACAGTTAATTTTAAACTGAACCAAAGGCCCGTTTTCTCGTTTAGATTTTAAATTTAAAGCCATGGATACACACGAATTGCTTCCCAAAACCGAATTGAAATGCCCCGAAGGATTGGAACTAGTCCTCTTGGGAGGAGGCTGCTTTTGGTGCACGGAAGCTGTCTTCTTGCGCTTAGAAGGCGTAAATGAGGTGATTCCCGGGTATGCTGGGGGGATTGTAGTTAAGCCCACTTATGAAGCCATCTGTAGAGGAACTACAGGGCATGCAGAGGTCATTCAGGTTACCTTTGATCCCAAACTCATCAGCCTTGAGACCATTTTAGCAGTTTTTTGGGCAACGCACGATCCTACTACGCTGAACCGCCAAGGAGCAGATGTAGGTCCTCAGTATCGGTCTGCAGTTTTTTATACAAATGACGCCCAAGGAGAAAAAGCGCTGACGCTAAAAGAGGAATTGAATAAGTCAGGAGTATACGCCAAACCTATCGTAACTGAAATTACACCTTTCACTAATTTTTATTTGGCAGAGCAGTACCACCACAACTACTATGCTTTGCATGGTCAGCAACCTTATTGCCAATTTGTAGTTCGTCCAAAAGTGGAGAAGCTGCAACAACTTTTTGGAGAGCTTTTAATTAAAGACTGAAAGAGTTTTCAATTAGGGTTGCCTGAATGCAGTCTTGAATTTTGAAAATTGAATGCTGCTACTAGAGTATCCATTGTTTCCTTCTTATAAATCCCGAAAAAAAATGGTAATTTTGAAGAATTTATCCCTTTGGTACTCCAGAGAGATCTGGAAAACTTACAGCTTTTTGTAAGTAAATTAGTGAAGGGGTAGGTTTATCGAATTCCAAAAAAGTCAGCTTACCTAATTTTTAGCTTTAACCATTTAGCCAACAAAAAGACTCATGATCAGAACTAGAGCACAAGAATCCAGAGCAGCCATAGAGCGCTTGTACATTACCATGCGCCATCTTTTTAATCGAGGCAGTTACAAGCCCATGGGAGTGTCTGGTGAAGGCTTGATTCAGGCTTTGATGGTGCTTAGCCCCGAGATCTATGGAAAGTTGACAGATCCTGAGAAAATTGAATTGGATGGCTTACTCTACGTCATGGAACGTCTTCCAAAAGGAATTGAAGAGTGCCGATTTGTACGCTTGATCAGTAGGGAAGGATACGAAACATCACACCTCAAACCCATCGTGCCTCCACGTAGAAAGCGCAACTGTTATCGCTTAGATGAACAGATTATGTATGTGGAGATGACTCGCGGAAGATCAGATATTTATGACATCCTGACTCACTTGACTTTTCTCTACATTGAGTCTCGAAAAATCCAACAAAATAGCACGGATCCCAAAGGAAAAATCTCTTCCAATTGGAAGATGTTGGAGGAATTTGTAAAGAAGGAAAAGTTGGGAGAGGAGTTGGAAATAGAAAGTGCTGCCGCCTACCTAAGTCATATTATCGGAAGAACCTACGAGGAGACCGTTCACGCAGTGCAGAAGTTTGCTGAAAGCAGCAATTCCAACAGCCTCTTTTCCATTGTTTACCACCTGGGCAAGTTGTCCATGGAAGAATCAAATCAAGGCTTGGATCGAGAAATTAGTTTCTCGGCTACCTTACGAGAGCGGGTAGGCCATCACGTGTATGGGGAACTTTGGGCCAATCGAATCAAGGAAGCATTGTTGGATCGAAACCTAATCCACCGTCCCATTCACATCATCTCCGCCAACATGCATAGCGTGGTCAATACCATTTATGCGCATCAAGCACTGGGTGCTGGAAGTTTTGAGGAGATCGAACAAGTGGCTACCGAGATTTCCATTAAAGCCAAAAATAACCAAGGCAAGAAAATATGGGCTTATGCTGAAAAGCATGGTTTTGTGGATCTTCCCGATGAGTCGGGAACCAATATCGGGGCACAACTCATTGATACAGCTCTAATGGAAGTAGAATCCTTGATTCCAGGTGTCATTTTACCAGAGGAAAAGGAAAAACGGCCTGTATTTGTGGTGATGGATTATGCCTTCGGGGAACAAGCCTACGAATGCTTCGATGAGTTGCTGAAGCCCTACACCAAGGATGGGGTGAAATACCCCCTAAATGTGGTGTCCACCTCAATCATGGGGAAAGCGGGAATTCTTCACGGAGGAAAGGGAGATTTGATGGTGCCTACGGCGCACGTTTTTGAAGGTACTGCCGACAATTATCCATTCCGTAATGAATTGAAAAAGTCCGATTTCAAGGGCTATGGTTTGGGAGTGTACGCAGGATCAATGATTACGGTATTGGGGACGTCTCTACAGAACCGAGATATCTTGACCTATTTTATGGAATCCTCCTGGAAGGCAGTGGGACTTGAGATGGAGGGTGCACATTACCAAAAAGCCATTCAATCTGCCTCCAAAATCCGTGCAAATATCCGATCCAACATCAAGGTGCTTTATGCCTACTATGCCTCGGATAACCCTTTAGAGACGGGGAGCACCCTCGCTTCAGGTGCCTTGGGGATGGATGGGGTACGACCTACTTACTTAATCACTTACAAGATCTGAGAGAAACTGTTCAACTAATTCAGAACACTCCATCCCAGTCAACAAGGCTGGGATTT
>JAXISU010000145.1:0-5242 GCA_034680425.1 Cyclobacterium sp. | reverse complement strand
CATTGGTCCTGGTCAAGGATCGGTTTTGGTCGTCAAATCTCCGAGTTCCCCCTCCTACTTGCTCAGCTTTGCGGGAGGAAATCTCCAAGCAAGACGATTGGAAACCACTGCGGGTTCCTTTACGCTTACGGATACCCAAGGTATTCCGATAGAGCCCAAGGCCATGGTCTTTGATGAGCCTTCAGGGCAGCTATTGTTGCTTCCCAAAAATCCAGGGGAAGATATGTTCTTGGTTCCTTTTGATACAAGTACAGGTAACTTCGGGAGTCCCCAAGCCCTAAGCAACTCCGGTGGTGCTGGGGCGATTTCCGGTGCGGCATTTTCCCCTGACGGGGCCTTTATCTATTTTTCTCGTGGAAATAAGCTCTTGCGCATTCCCACGAATTCCCCAAATGCCGTTCCTGAGGAAATTCCACTAGACCCAAGCATTCAGCAGGTATACGACCTGAAAGTAGGTCCAGATGGTTCCCTGTATTACTTGTATGAGGAGATCGCTGCTGGTCCTCAAATCATGGGTAGAATCACCAATCCCAATGCAAGTGCCTTGGCTTCACTTCAAGTACAGACAGATCCCTTTGCTGGTAGTGATTTTTGTGGGCGCATTTTTCCCATCTTCGCTCCAAATGTAAACATTGAGCCTACAATCGATTTCACTTGGGACCCAGAAGAGCCTTGTGCGAATAATCCCGTACAGCTTACGAGTCAAATCACTCCTCAAAACTACCAGGCCCTCTCCTTTCTTTGGGAATTTTCCCCTCCCTTGAGTGATGCAGATGGCAATCCCTTGCCCGCAGACTTCAACCAAGAACATTTTTTGGTGCCTGCTGAAGCAGCCCAAGGGAGCAGTTTGGAAGTGACCTTGACTGTCACCTTCCCAGATAGCACCACCAAGAAGGTGACCAAAAGCATTACGCTTACCGAAAATGAGCTGCAGGCCAACTTTACCCCTTCCGATACTACACTTTGTGAGTCTTGCATCGACCTAGATCCCCTCCTGCAAGCGCAGGCTGGCGGGGGTGCCGGTGGAGGAACAGGTGGAGGCACTGGCGGCGGTACGGGTGGCGGTACCAATTACGAGTATTTTTGGTCCAACAAGCGTGAAGAAGGCTGGATAGGCAAGGAAGGCAACGAAGTATGTAAACCAGGACTGTATTGGGTGCTGGTTCGCGAGCCTGGTTCCTCCTGCTATGCCTATGCCGAGATTCGGATCAAAATGTGGGATATCCCCGACCAAAGCAATAACATCTGGTACTTTGGCAATGGAGCAGGCTTGGACTTTAACCCCGATCCAGACGATGAAACGGCCCCAGTGCCACGACCCATAGCTGAAGCCCATCCACAAGCTATTCCTGCCGGCACCTCCACAATCTCGGATCAGGCAGGGCAGGTCTTGTTTTACACCGATGGCCAATCCGTTTGGGGTCTGAACGGGGACTTGATGGAAAATGGCAGCGACATTGGAGGCAGCAACACCGCCAGCCAAGGGGTTTTGGCCGTAGGCGTACCTACCCAGTCCACCCTCTTCTACCTCTTCACGACACAGGCTTCCACCAGTGGCAGCAATGTCGTTAGCTTTTCCCTGGTAGATATTAAAGCTGAAAATCCCACGGGAGTGGGAAATGTGGTTACCAAAAACAACTTCCTCTTCAGCCCCTCCACCGAACACAGTGCCGCCTTAAGTGCGGGTGATACCACCTGGGCGGTATTTCACGAATTGGGCAATAATACCTTCCGTGCCTATCCAGTATCGAGCCAGGGAATCGGCCAACCCGTACTGAGTTCGGTCGGCAGCGCGCATGAATTCTCTTCGGGTGTGGGAACCATGAAGTTTAGCCCAGATGGTACCAAGCTAGCCATCACCATTTCCGAAGGAGGATGCAACCGAACCGAGATTTTTGAATTTGACCAGCAAACAGGCGAACTCAGTGAATATGCGCTCCTTGATCTGGGATGCTCAGGTGATATTTATGGGCTGGAATTTTCTCAAGATTCCGACCGAATTCTGGTGTCCTACCGAAATGGGGGCCCAGGAATAGAGGAATACATCATCAAAGAAGTGACGCCAAGCTGTCCGAGTTGCTTCGCTTCAGCAACTACTCCTGCCGCAAGAGCGACCTGCATCATTTCTACCAAAAAAGTTCTCACCGGCACTGCAGGACTGGATTTGGGAGCCTTGCAAATCGCTTCAGATGGACAAATCTACGTAGCGGTGGTAGACGATGACCGCATCGGCCAAATTCAGGTCGGTACGGGTTGCACCGCTACCAGCACCTTCAACCAAGACGCGGTGGAAGCCATGCCTGGAACGGCTACCTTGGGATTGCCTTCCTTTGTTCAAAACTCCGGAAGCTCCATCCCTGAACCAGCCTTGGGAATCCCTCCAACGCTTTGTTTGGATCCGGTATCGGGAGCTACTGCCACTTTGGAAGGAGGCGGTGAGCCCGACATCGATTCCTATTTCTGGACCATCACCCATGAGGACGGAACGGTGGTTCGCTCCAATTTTGGAGGGCCTGGAGATCAATTTCAAAACTTGGAGCAAATTTTCACCAAAGCTGGCACCTACACCATCGAGTTGCGAGTAGACCGCTGCGCGGAAATCGGCTATTTCACCGCAGAGGGCACACTTGAAATCGTAGCGCCACCTGCACTTACCTTGGCCACAGATGCCACCCTTTGTGAAGGAACCCCAGTCACACTCACTGCTATTGACGGCTATGATCCAGCCGCCGGATTGTACGATTTCCTATGGACCAATGCTGCGGGCACTGTCTTTGGAGACGCCAATTCGAATGTCATTACCGTCACAGAAGAAAGCATTTACACCGTAGTAGTCCAGCATCGTGCTCCGGCAGGCGCTTCTGACGAAGAAGAAGCATTTGTAGCAAGCTGTAGTAGTACCGCCTCCATTTTTGTAGGCCCTGCCTTCGAATTTGACCTCACCCAGACGGACACCGAAGTCTGCTTTGAGGAAACTTCTGTCACTTTTGCCCCCAATACGCCGATTACTGGTGAATGGTTTTACGAGCGCAACAACAATGGGATTCAAGTTCCCTTGGGCACCTTTTTTGAGTTGGAGCTCTACATACTATCCCTTCCAGGATCAGGGCAATACGAAATCACCTTCCTTGCCCAGGACCCCATACTACCCGGCTGTAAAGTGTCCAAAACCCTAAATTTGGTTGTAAACGAACTTCCTGTAGTACTTGCAAAAGCGACTACACCAGCCACGAGTTGCACCACTGCAGATGGAGCCATAGAAGTTACCCTTCAAGCGGCAGTGAGTAGCCTCAAGCTAGTGGAACTGGGACTATCCTTCCCGGCATCGCCAGCAGGAACAATCATTCCAATCTCGGGTCTGGCGCCTGGTATCTATACCCTAGAAGCTGAAAATGCGGCGGGCTGTACCTATTCCGCCTCTGTAACTGTGGAAAACAGCAACCCACCTGCTGCCTATGCCTTCACCGTCCTTGCGAGTGATGAGATTTGTTCGCCTACAGGAGTGGCCCAAGGCAGCATCCAAATCACCTTTACCGGAGGTAGTCCACGCGTAGGAACCTACCAAATCGTCCGCCAAGGCGATGGATTGGAATTGACGGGACCACTTCCCAATCAAGCTACCTTCCTTGTTCCTGTTTCACATGGGGATTATTTGGTAGAAGTAGTGGATCCAAGTGGCTGCTCGATCCCAGACAAAACACTTTACAGCATCAAGCAAAAATTTGAGGTGCAATTTTCCGTTCCTGCCGTAGTAGAGGGATGTGTTTCTTATGCCTTTACTCCTTCAGGTCCCAAGCCCTTGACCTATACGATTACAGGACCAAGTGGAACACTTGCCAAAGAGCCAGATGGCTCCTACCTAATTACCCAAAGCGGCAATTACACCGTTCTCGGGGAGGATCCTGCCGGCATAGATTGCCCCAAGGTACTTCCCATGACGGTCAATCTTAGCCCAGCGCTAGATTTCGAGGTTTCCCCTCCCATCGTGGACTGCTTGACAGGCATCCGATTTGAAGCCATCCTCAAGAATGCGGTTCCTGCCGATGTGATCTTCCTTTGGCGAGATGATTTGGGGATCATTGTAGGTAGAAGGCAAGAATTTATCCCGAGCCGATCTGGAAACTACACCTTGGAAGTGCAGCCTGCATCAGGTGGCCTATGCCCTACCAAAAAATTACCCTTTGCAGCTACGATCTTGCCACAGCGTTTGACGGTAAGCCTAGAAGCCAGTCCTTTCTGTGTGGATCAAACGACCACCAGCATCGAAGTAAAAGCCACCTTAGCTACAGTCGATAGCTTTGAATGGTTTTTGGTGACTGGAGGCACACGGAGTAGACTTCCGCAGTATACCACCAATCGAATTGAGGTAGACCAAGAGGGTACCTACGAAGTGATTCTACGAAGTAGCTTGGGTTGCGAGCTGGGAAGAGCCAATGTGGTCGTGGTAAAGTCCAGATTGAGCCCGCCTATTCTGCCTACAGAGCCGCATGTAATTTGTGCGGTGGAGGGAAAAACAGCCACACTCGATCCCGGCCCTTATGCAAGTTACTCCTGGATTTTGGATGGAGAGGAAATTTCTCAAGATCCTACCTTCAGCCCCGAAAAAGGAGGTACCTATACTCTTCGTGTGGGCGATATCCTGGGTTGCCTCTGGGAGGGCACCTTTACTGTTGAAGAAGATTGCCAACTGAAGGTGGTTTTCCCAAGCGGAATGGTGCTCAATGACCCAAGCCGGAATTTTATTTTGTATGCCAACGAATACATCGACGAGGTGGATGTCTTTATTTACAACCGCTGGGGGGAATTGATTTTCTACTGCGAAGAAGATACGATGGAACCCAACAAGCCTTTTTGCCCTTGGGACGGGTCTGTGAATGGAAAATTTGTTCCAACGGGAACATACGTGTCCGTTGTGCGGTTTACCTCCAGAGCCCAAGGCCTCACCCAAACTGAAACCAAAGCGATTACGATTATCCAGTAACCACATGCTACTTGTCATTTCTCCAGCCAAAACCCTCGATTACAGCAATCCCGAGTACAGCAGCCATACCCAACTCGACTTTCCTGCAGAAGTGAAAGATTTAGTGGGGGTGTTGAAGAAAAAATCGGCTTCACAAATTTCCAAATTGATGCATTTAAGCGATTCGCTCGCAAGCCTGAATGAGGAGCGATACAAGACCTTTAAGGAAACTTTCAGTCCGGAAAATTCCAAGCAGGCACTTTTGGCATTCAAAGGGGAGGT